>CAZNXD010000001.1:0-40616 GCA_964576935.1 uncultured Pirellulales bacterium
TTCATAATGTACATATTCCTGGGGGACTAGGCCAACAGGATACTCGATACGCTCTAGCCGGATAAAGTCTGGCAGACTACTGATGTCAATATGAATAAGGCTCTTGGTATATTTGATAGTATAAGCCGTACCCTCTACCATACTCCCTCCAGACTTGAGACATATTCTTCCCTTCGCATAGTCCATCTCATAGTCTGTGTCTCTGGTGTAGCTCGTTATAGCCTCGGAGTCATATTCAATAGGATGGTTGGCTAGTTCCACCCAGACTCCTGTGGTTGCTCCTGTACCTATATCTAATACATCGGCTGCGCCCTCACCTATTATAGAAGCTATCTCTACCTCCAACACCCGCTTAAAGTATCTGACCCCTGTTTGTACCAATCCTCCTGATAGGTAGAAGCTCTCCTCTACGTAATTGTCCTCTTCATCGTTCCCTTTGACTATGATATGGAAGGCAGTGATGGAGGCGTTGGTATCAGTGACAGTCAATAGTACAGGCCGGGGCATGTCTGGTTGGGAGCCGGTGAGTGTCATGGTGTCGCCATCAGTGGTACTGGATATATCAGCATTATCCACGAGTAGGTCTGGGTCTGATACAACTGGTGTAGTGACCGACTCCCCTGTAACATCATCTACTATAGTTACCTCATGCACCCGGTCTAGGGGTAGGAACCGGCTAAGGTCAGCTACAGCCTTCTTGACACAACTAGTCAATTCCGCATCTGACCATACTGTACCAGCATCACTAAGGTCTACCCTTAAATTCGTAAGCAATTCTGTTAAATTTTTCATGCCCTAGCCTCCATTAATGGTCTTCTCTTCGGACTCTACCATCTTGTGCATAGTTGTACCTATGAGACCAGCTACACCAAGAGCACCTTCATAATGTCCTACTATTACAAGACATATACCAATGGCTCCTAGGACAGCTTCCCCTAGTAGAATTGACAGTCTAACCTTTCGTACTTCCATTATGACCTCCTTATTATTTTATAGTAAATATAAATACTGGGTTACTTATAGGGGCGCTAGTACTAACAGCTACATCCAGTGTTAGATTAGCACTCTCACCACTGGCTATACCAAGTTGGCTAGGAGATAGAGTAACATCCAGCCACTCTGGGAAAGGCTCTGTTGACGACTCTTCCCCAGCGTTCTCAAACCACTGCAACTCGTTGTAGGATATAGTCGTGCTTAGGTCATTAGGCCCATAATTCAATATCTCAAGTTCTAGGGTATGGACTGTACCTCTGTATGTACTCCCCAGTTTAAGAAATTCCTTAACCTCCAGTCCGTTGAGCAATACTGTAATCTCATCCGGGTTAGGGACAATCTCTACCTCGACCATGAAGGTTCTTAAAGCAGAGGAACTGATGTAGGGCGCAGGAGCTACTGGTATCTCTGTAACAGCTGGCTCTGGCACTGGCTCGACTGCACCTACACAACTGCACAGGACGAGAACTAATGATACGATTAATAGTACAATAGCTAACTTCCTCATAGTGTTGCCTCCTATATGAATACTGCTTGTGGCCAGTAATGCTCACTCTTCAAAGTGGGGGAGTCAGTAAAGACCGGCTTATGCCATACCCCGGCCCAGGGAAAGCCAGCGTTATTCTCTAATACCCAAGGCTGGAGCCTGGTGTCGAGGGTTAGAAGGAATCCGTGGTAGCCTCCTTCCATCCAGCCTGTACACATGCGAGCGGAGAACTTGAATTTCCTCCCTGCATCCAACTGCCCCTGTAGCGCATAGTCTTCGCAATCCCAAAGCTCTGCAATATACCAGGATGCTGGGTAGACTAATTCTGGCCCTAGCCTATCCAATTCGGCTTTGCTTGTGAGGGTCAAAGTCGAATCCATAGGATTGGCTCCCTTATTGATAGTAGTGATGTTGTATTCTGTAAGCAGGTGGTCTACGAAGAACCGGCGAGTAACCTGCAGCAACTCAACAACTGGCTGCACAACAGTCTGGCTAAGATTAGACTCCTGCATCTGGTGAGCTTGGTTTATGTCTTTGACAAATCTAATACACATTATGCTAACCTCCTATATAGCCGCTATCGATACTGTGTTACCTAAACCATACTCAGTCACGTGGTGCGATGGAGCATTATGGCTATATAAATCCAATTTATAGTACCAATCTACGGGAACTATAAAACTACCAGAACCTACTAATCGGCCTGCTCCAGTGTCATTCATTATCCGTACAGCCAATGTAGATGGAGTACTGTCACTATCACACAATGCCTGGATACCTTCGCCATCATCACAAGTAGCTATTAAGGTTACAAGTATAGGACAGTCCCCGGTATTGTGGTAGACTGTGCCAACTGTTCTAGTTACTCCGCTATCTCTATCTATCGTCAGGTTACTAATAGTCGTTACGCCATCGGGGGCTATGATAACATCATCGTCAGCATAAAGGGTAACATCATTCTCTGCGTAGAGGACTATGGAGTTGTCAGCACCGGCAGGGTCGGCAGTACCAGCACCCAAGTTAACCCTGTCTCCATGGACAGTAACAACATCAGAACCTGTTATCTGTATCTCATCTGTACTAGGCTCGAATCTAATATGGCTGACTATCCCCAGCAACTCTAACCTAGCACCAGTGGCAGCAGAAATATAGAAGGTTTTGGGTGTCCCTGTTTGGGCACCTATAGCACCTACTAATGTGGCACCGGAATATATTAGTGCGTTACCATCATCCTTAATCTGCAAACCGCCACTATCAAGAATAACAGTACCAGCTCCGGCATAGAGCTTCCCATCTGTGCCTATATAAATCTGCCTATTAGTATTATTGGTGTAGTCGGTCTTGGTGGGGAAAGCCTCAAATGCTATCTGACCTCCATATATCCCAATCCCCCTAGTGGCATCCAACACCACACCTGTCTGGTCGTACCACTCCCCATCCTTTACAGTATCCGCAGTCAGCTTCAATAGGCCAGCATATATCTGAGTAGACAATATAGCCTGTAGCTTAGCTCCACTGCCCAAGTCTACTTCCAGCAACCCGGCCATGTGGATAGCATCAGCAGTAATCAAAGGTTCCTTACCATAACTAGGCAGCACGGTGGCATTGATACCAGCAGCTGACCCCTTCTTAACTAAGCAGACTACACCTGTTCGTACTGACAAGTAGGTAGATATATAGTCATCAATAGTAGCCACCTTCAACACATTCGGTGAGGCATCATCAAGGTCGAAGTATATATAGCGCAGTGTGGTGTTAGCTATGTTACCAGTAGTACCAGATGCAATAGCCTGTGTAGTTCCGTCATAGAAGGTAATAGTACCAGAAGCCCAGGTTACTGTGTCCTGGTCTACAGAGGTAAAAGTGAGGTCATGGACATAGCCTTGAATAGCCTCAGGTAGCTGCCAGGCATAGAGTGGCTTTGCAGTAGCAGGAGGCTTCCCATCCAGATTATCTGTAAGGTCTTTCAAGTCGTTATCCGCACTGCCGCTCCCTGCATCCATAGCACCAGGCTCTGAGTACAGCCCACCAAGATTTAGTCTAATCTCGTAAGTGTCTGAGGACGGCTCAAATACCCGCTCTACTCTTCCTACTCTACCCTTGGCAGTAACATTCAGGCGGGAATCTACGCACTGTACCATATCATATATTTCTAATCCACACTCCATCGGAGCGACAATCTGGCCCTGGTATGCCTCTGCTACCTTATGGGCAATCCAGGCATCGGCTCTATTGTCTACATCGGCTTGGGAGGCTGCATCTGGGTCTACCTGTATGGGTGCTACGACAGTGCCGAATTTGGCTACGGAATCAGCATCTACACCATGACTAGCAGGGTCAGAAATCCAGGTAGGAGCGTTCTGAGCATCTACCGCTCCACTAACAACATAGACTGTATTAGGGAGTATATAAGCCCGCTCTCGTAGATTAAGATAGAAGGGGTGAGTAGAGGAGAACTCGTACTCGGCAGCATCTGATGTATCTAGGTACAAGGCATGGAAGTGGTCATCATTCTCATACCGCAGCCCGCACTCAGTACGAAGAAGTATTCTGCGGATTACTTTACGATTACTAGTACCTACATCTACCTCCAGCTTGGGAGTATCAGCCATAGAGCCTAATGTATCGTCCTCGTCTACATCCACAGTCTTGCCAGTCAAAGACTCTAGCCGGACTTCGGTAGAGGTGTCGCCAGCTGCATAGACCAGTATCCCATAATTGGCCGTAACTGTAACTGATGCGATTGTGGCGGAGGAGGTTCCTCCTGTACAAGTGTATGAGCCTGAGAATGGTGTCTCGGACTCTCTGGTGACAACTATATAGTCCCCTGACACACATGCACAGCGACCAGTAGCTCCTGTAGTTGCTTGGGTCACTAATTCACCAATCTCAAAGACTCCAGCTATATCGCTAGTACTACTGGCAGTAAGTTTCTTCCCTCCTTCAAACACATAGTCCATTTCTATCTTAGCCCAGATACTCACACAATACAACTCGGTGACTGACTCACCTTCGTAGGAAATATCCCGCTGCATCTTGACCCGCATATTTGCTGCGCTGGAATACCAGGTAGAATCTGGGGAACCGCCAAGGTCAAAGCCCCAGCCTATTGTAACCAGATACCCTCGCAAATCCTTGGCTGAGAAGTGCTCGTCAAAGTTGCTGAGCCGGACTATGGTCACACCAGCATAGCCCTCCTCCCACTGCTCTACATAGACTATCCTATTAGTCCCGTCCTGTGTAGTATAAGTATATGTAGTCCCGCCTTCATCGTCAAAGTGTATACGCATGTAGGGGATACGATAGTCTTCCTGCTGCTTTGTAGTTAGAGCTGCATCTAGGGTTCTCATAACTGCATGCCACCTCTGAGGATTATGTCTCGGGCAGACTTGTGCCGAAGCCAACCTGTGCCAGGAATAGGAGTATTAGAACCTTTTATCACTTCCATCCTTACACCATTTGCATAGTTAGTAAGTGTCCCCCCATAGCTGGGTGTATGGTATACTATTACATATAGCTGAGTACAAAGACTTGTAGAAAGTGTAATCCCTGGGCGTCTTAGGGCTGTACCAACTTGAAGGGAGGTTATGTCAGATATTGTAAAGGCTTTTCCAGTATCTGGGTTTAACGACCACTCCTTAGAATATAGAGCAAACTGTTGGGTAAGTGTGTGTTCATTACTTTCTTCAACAGTAGAACCGCTTTTTATAGCCACCTTTAAACTAGTTTGAGTAGGAATAGATGGGGACAAGCAATAAGCGCATACTTCTATTTTGTCAATAGTTCCAAGCTTATAAGGAGCTTCTATATTATACAAGTCCCTTAGCCAGTCGGTTCCGTAGTTGTAGATGTACGTCACTGCATAGTCAGAAACTACATCGTCAACATTAAGGTAATTATCTACCTCTGGTGTTCTAAGTAGGTTTGTCTCATCTCCTGCTGCATTTGGTCTTAGTATTACAGTTGCCATAGTCTTTTCCTTACATTAATCGAAGAATAGTATTATCCAGAATTCCAAGGGCTATAAGAATAAGAATTAAGACTATCAGGGTGAAGCGGTTTAAGGTGCTTCTTACTTTATTCTCCCTCACACTATTCTTTATATGTCCTATGTCCTTGCCACACTTGTACCCTTGCCGGGCTACAAATTTCAGCAGTTCATTACTGCCCTCTTTCTCTTTGGTCTCCAGCATTCTCTCAAATTCTAAGTCATGCCTGACATCATCTCCGTTAGACACGAGGTGCTCCTTCCCGCATAGGTGCTCTGCCCAGCTTCGCCTCGGCCATCTGGCTGCACATCGCAACAGCTTGGTCTTGGGGAGTACCTCTGCGGACTTCTGTGGCGATACAGTCGCTAATGGCTGCCTTGACCTGAGCTTCGTCACTACCACTGTGTAATTTATCTACTGCTGTCGGACTCATGGTCTATTCCTCCACTCCGGCTTCCTTGTCCCCATAGGCATCACTGACATCTTCCCCGGACATAGCTTCGATGGCTAGGAGAATCTGCTTATTCTCAACAGGGGCAGGGTTCCCTATATTTATGTCCCTTCCATAATCTGTCATTTTGTGTCTCCTTTATATAATATTCGGGGAGGGAAGTACTCTCCCCTCCCCTATGTTGATTTCCACGCTCAGCACTAAAGGCGCAGTTTATTCACTTGTAACTTTCAGCTTTACCGCCTATTCCATCACCAATTCGCTCTGGGGAACCTCGAACCACTTAAACCCTACATTGAAGTCCTCATCCACAGACGAGGCATAGATGTGCAGGGAAATACCGGCAGTCGGAGGAACCATAAGCGTACCGTTAACAGGAACGAAGGCACCAGCGCCGCCGAGTACACCAGTAGGCTCGACATTGAGACTGTTCATAACTGGATACCACCCATCATCCACAACAGTAGCACCTATATCCAGCCGGGCATTACCTCCGTAACTGGCGATACCTCGTGTGCTGTTAATCTTGGTGATGTCAGCAGTGACTGCGCTCATGCCGACTGGGTGAACACAGGCAAACATAGTCCATCTGCTCTCAGCAGCGCCGGAGATGTCCTGGTTCGCCAGAAGCCCCTCGATAACGTAAACCTTACCTCCACCGGCCTCTCCGTTCCACAAGGTAAATAGGGCCGTAGTGGTAGGCTCGTCAGCAACAGCTGCTACGGCAGTTGTAGTCCTTGCTTGGTAGCCATAGCCCTTTGCAGTCCAGAGTATCCTCTGGTCAACAGTGACAAGAGCACCGCCTTCACTTGAGACAAGGTCAACTTCAGCTCCAGAATATGATTTGACTCCTTTTATTCTTGTTTGCATTATTTTCTCTCCTTAGTAATTAATATTTGCCTCAGAACTAAATCCCAAACAAATTATCTTATAGGCAATTTCCTCCTTAATTATTCTACCCGCCATCATCAATCTCCTCCGCTCCAAGCTCATCAATAAGAGTCTCTAGCAAATAGGTAAGGTCAAAGCCGGAGAATAGCTCTTCCTCGACAAGCTCTCGTGCTACCAACTCCTTGAGGATAACCATCACTACCTGAGCCATATCATACCGGGCCTCCTTCTACAGTTTCTCGAACGGGTACGGGGTGAGGTAGCAATAACCAGTGCCCTGGTCATCGGAAGCGACATTGGTCATCTTTACTCTCATGTAGCGTTTGGTAGGAACGACTCTGCGAACGATTGTGCAGGGCTGTTCACTACCAGCAATCTCACCCGTCACAGCTGCGGCGAGGTCGAGCTTGCCCAGCTCATGGACATCACTGGCAAAGTCCACTTCATCGGACTCTTCAACGGTAGCGGTAAGGGCATCGTCTGAGGCATTGGCAGAGTCAGCCAGTACCAATACAACAGCTAAGCCTCCCTTTGGGCCACCATTCACCAAGTCCAGGACTGCGTGGCCTCCGTCATTCCGGGTAGTGCTAGTGGGCTGGCCATGCGTAGCGGTAGTAACAAGCGCATAGGTCAGGTCAGCACTACCATCGTAAAATACTAAATTTGCGTCTAACGGCATTTGGTTCCTCCTTTATATTACTTATTAATCGGGCTAGGAAGCGGTAGCGTCTGCCCGGATTCCGTATAGCCTACCTACGCTCCGGGGGTCAATGGTGGCTAGACCTAACGGCCAGTCAACCATAGTCCGGTATACAGGCTTGGACTCCAGAAGTCCCATGTCCTCGACTTCGAGCGGGTACTCCTGTATGCCCCAGGTCATGTCACCTATGCCGAATTTAATGGCGTAGATGCTGGTCTCGTAGGAACCGCCTCCATCAGACTCGGTGTTGGTGATTATCTCCGTGGTCTGGTCGGCCTTGACTCCGATGTCAATTAGTCTCGCTCCCTGGTACACATCAATAGTCCTGTCGAACATGTCCTTAGTCTGGTCGAGCAGTTTCTCTCTGCGTAGGAGTGAGCGAAGGGCTAGGAGCATCTTCTTGTTCATGAGTAGATAATCTGGATTATGCCCCTTGATGGCGTAGATGAGCTGGTCGAGCTTGTCGAGGAAGGAGTGTCGAGCAGCTTCGGTGCGAAGAATACCATAGTCAGTAGTATCGGCCAAGTCAATCAGCTGGTCAGTAAACCCTGCATCGTAGACATCATCTACCCGCTTGTCCAGGCCTTTGAATTCCTCCGGGTCTGATGTAGGATTACCATTAATCATCTTGTCGTTGAACTTGTAGACCATAGCCTTCAGCATCATGTTCTGCTGAATAGCTCTGGCATCGGCAACGGTGTTCTTGGCCCTGGCGATGGCTTTGTCAGTGTCGATGTAGCCACCGGCAAGGGAGATGTTCTCCACTGCGTGCTCGAAGGCTCCGGTGGATTCGCTGTAGCCCTCGTTGATTTTGCGGAAGCCAACGCTAGGCAGGCTGGAAATCTTCACAATGGAGGTGGAGAGCGCACCGAGGGTTTCCCAGGGGATAATCTCCATAAGGTTAGATTCCATTATGAAAGTATCAATGACTGACTTACGCAGCGGGTCAGTTTCGATTTTACTTAATTCTGCTAAGTTCCAGGCCATTCCTGTTCCTCCTTATTTTTTATCGCTAGATTCATATGCTAGGGCAGCTAACTCCATCGGACTTTTTCCTTGTAAATTACCACCGCCACCTGCTCCGCCAGCCGCATAGTTTCCCAGCGGCTTCCCTGTTACAGAAGCTAACGCCTCTGCATATACCTCAAGCTTCTCTATGGTATCCTTAGAATCCACAGTAGCCCTCGGTACTCCATAGGTATTCACAATAAGTGTCCGTTGAAGTTCCAGGAGCTTTGTACCAAGCCCCTCACCGCTAGTCTTGGCGGTCTGCAAGTCTGCTTTCAACTTCTCGGTCTCGGCTGCAGATGCCGTGCCTTTGGCTAGCTGTTCTTCCAGACTAGTAACCTTAGCCTCAGCTTGGAGTGTTGCTTGCTTCGCAGTCTCCAGTGCCTCCTTTGAATCGCCTCCACCCGAAGCTTGAAGGTCTTTCAACTGCTGCTCAACAGACTCCTTGCTCCCCTTCAGCGTAAGCAAATCAGCCTCTTTAACGTATCGGACTTCTGCTTCCCCGTCCTTTACTATAAGAGCACCATCTTCGCCTATACTCCCGGTCAGATTGTTGTTGCCTTCTACCATGATATTGCCTCCTTACTATTATCTTTATTATATCATAAGGTAATAATCTAGTCAATGTATATAATGTAAAATGTAATATATATTATACTAATATACCCTATTTTGGTATATATTTATTCTACACCTCTAGTCAATAACTCGCCCTGTCTGGGAGCTTACTTGGCGGAATAGCTTCTCTGCCTGAGGGGTCTTCAAGGAGGTAACTCGGCCCCAGTAGAAGAGCCAAGCATCTAGGTGAGGGTTCTTGTACCGGAGTGCTTCCCGAGTCTGGGAGACGTCTGAGCGGAAGCTGGAGATTAGCTTATCCCCAGTCTTACCTGATGCTATCTCCTTTATAGCAGCTTGTCTGTCTAATTTCTGCTGTGAACTCTCGAGGAATAAGAACTCCTTAATTATTGCCTGCTCATCCTCTGGGTAGGACTGGAGTGTAGCATCCCAAATGTCGTAGTATTTGCGGAAGTAATTTCCGTAGACATCGTGCCAGACTTCCATCATGGGGGCTGTGTTGCGAGTTATGTAGTCGCTCCACTTGCCCTTATCCTCATCTGGTATAGCCGCCTCAATCATCTCACGGTTTGCCCAGAACTTATCCCAGTCATATACTCGCTCACCAGAGCCTGGGTCAACAGTCTCCTCTAGCTCTATGGAGAAATACATGGACATAAGCTCGTTGTATGGGGACTGGACTGGCATAGTTGTACCATATTTCATATAGTACTCAGTTCTGTTCTCCAATAGCATGAGGGGATTGGCTTTCATCTTCTCATCAATATAAGTCCTCCGCTCAGAATATAGGGATTTGACTCTGGACAGGAATGTGTCTGGGGT
The DNA here is from genome assembly GCA_964576935.1 of uncultured Pirellulales bacterium. GTDB lineage: Bacteria > Planctomycetota > Phycisphaerae > Sedimentisphaerales > Anaerobacaceae > CAYMOE01. The sequence goes on from CAZNXD010000001.1 coordinate 9,918, forward strand.
AAGTCTACCACGCTCAGACCCGGTCAAAAAGTCCTGTTGCAACTCTAGTATTGTTTCTTTCTGCTGCTCTGAGTAAACTCGAACATCAGCCCAGTCTAATTCTATCTTATTGAGAATCTCTTGCTGTAAGGAGGGGAGGACAGGATTGATGCTGCCACTATACTTGAACAGCTCTAGTTCCTGTAGGGCTGCTGATTCCCACGGCTCTAGTCCACCAAGCATATCCCAGAGCTTATAATTGTGCTGGCGAGCATATTTCTGCTGCTCTGCCGAAATGCCCCAGGTGTCGGCTATGAATTGCTCGGAAGCCTTGTATATAGCGTAGGAGTCATCGGACTTCATACGCATCATACCAGTCTGTTCGAAGAGGGCACTGTGGACTGCTACGGAACGTCTAGCCTCTGTCCACATCTGCTCCTCCTCCAGGGTGAGTTCCTGACCAGCTCTCATCTTGGCGAAGATAAGGCTACCATCGCCGCCTAAGTCATCTACACGGCGAGCGGCTAAGTATAGGCGGAAGTTCTCAGGGAATATCTTCTCTGATATGAAGGATACTATCTCGTTATCGGGGTAGGCAGCTATAAGTGCGTTGAGTGGGGTAGAGGCTGCGGAGGGTAGAATACCTCCAAGTGTACCCTGGCCAGAACCCCCGAACTGGGCTAGGGCTGCTCCGTACACTACATTGGGATAGAAGCCGTAGCGACTGATTAAGTCCATAAGTTCAACTACACCGCCGAAGCCCTCGAGCTGGTCATAGTATTCGGGGTAGTCCTTGCGCATTAGACGAGTAGACCAAGTGCCGAAGACTGTACCTCGGAGCGGATTAATGTCTATACTAGTGCTGGGAATGTGGACATAGCCATAGTCGGTGTTGTCTTCCCATCTGCCCCAGGCTGTGAGAGTACCAGGCCGGCGGAAGAATGTTCGAGGGAGCCAGAACCAACGCTGGGACTCATATGTCCAGAACGGGTAGATGGACTTCATGGTAGCGTCTACGATACTGGCATTGGTGTAGTCTGCGTACTCCTTGTAATACCACTTGTGGGACTCGTCTAGGGACTGCTGGCGGATGGTGTCGTAGTCGGTAAAGCCAGTCTTAGCTACGGTAGGGCCTACCTTGACTGGGGCAGTCATAGGCTTGCGCATGTACCCAGCTAGGACACTGGACTTGATGATAAGTTCAGACTCACCGACTGCACCAATGGAAACTACATCATCGACTTTGATGAGGATGTTGTCTATATCTACCCTACCAGCACGCTCAGAAATTACTTTATCCATAGCAGCAGCCTCAGCCACATCTATATCAGCTTTTGAATATCCTCCTGTTAGCTTACTCAAAAAGTCTTCCTTGTATAAATCAAGATTCTTCAATTCAGTGTCTGAAAATTGTCCTTGCCAAGTGTCCTCAAAGTCCACAGCAGTTTTCCTACTAGAAGTTACATTAACAAATTCTCTATCCAACGACCTCTTCCCTGCTTGTCCTGTACCTCTATATATCCTAATATACCCAGACGGATACTTTTCCCTAAGTAAGGCTCTGACCTTGGCTAGATATTCTGGGGATTCTGAGGCTAACCTACCTATCCCCTGTAAGGCTCTATTATCCGAAACTTGGAACCAAGTGTCTGTGAGTGTCTTCAATGTGAGGTCTTGCCCTGTTGCATCCTTGAAGAATGGAGCCTCGTTCAGCTTAATATCTATTATTATTTTCTCAGATAACTTAACATCCTCTGCTGCTGAGATAAGTTCCTTACGAATCTTTTCCAGATAGGCGGGGTCGTCTACCAGCATATCAGCTTTCTCTACTCCAACAAGTTCAGATATTTCCTTTTCCTTCCCTGTAGGTACACGCTGACCAAGGCCAACATCATAGTCAGGTACTAGCTGAGTAACTTTCCTCTTCTCATACATTACAGAATCCGCTGCCTTCACTGTCTCGTCTATGTAATTGTCTACAGCAGTCTTCTGCTCTCTAGGGAAGAGCTTCGCATTGTACAGTTCATGAAAGTCCTTCGTCATGCTCTCAATCTGCATCTGGCGAGTTCGGAACCAGCTGGAGGACTTGGGGTCTACGAGGAGGCTATTGGTAATCTGGTCGTATACGGACTCTACAGCTTCTCTGGTGAAGCCAACATCCTGGCCTTCCCGAGCCATACCTATGACGTACTCTACGAAGAAATCCTTATCCCCCTCTACCAGCAAATTATCCATCAGCAATTTGCTAACATCATCGCCCCTACCACCGATTAGTCTGGCTACGTCTGCAGGGGCCAAAGGGCGATTGCGAACTACTATGGAAGGCCGGGGAGTGAGAGCCACACCAGCTGCTCGGTTGATATCGTCTACAGCCTGGACTAGGCGGGAGTTGAGTGTAGCTATTTTCTTGTTCATACCATTCCAAAAGTTTTCTTCATGCGCATAGAAGTCGTCCCAGAAGTGCGGATTGCGAAGGTCTTTCTGGGTGGCAGCGGCAAAGTGTGACTGACGATATGCTATGTCGCGGGAGCGGGCTGCGCCCATCTCCTGGCGTATAGTTGTAGTGAGGTCAAGGTAACGCTGGGTAGCAGACTTGTATACAGCGGTTTGGCCGATTTCTGTAGCTGCTACTTTCTCCACCACTCTATCTATGTCTCCAGCTGCATCGTCTAGGAAAGTATGTATCCGGTCAAACTCAAGGTCGAAGTGTTCTATTCTTTGCTCTATCTTCAGCCCCCTACTCTTCGCCGTTGCTCTCCCCATAATCTGATTAGGGAGTGCTCCATATGTCTGAGTCATCTTGTGGAGGTTCACAATTACTTCCGCAAGGTCATCGGGACTGGTAACTTCTAGTTCTGTCAATATATCTGCCAACTGTCGGAACTGCGCTCTAGCCTTCTCCGGGCCTTTGAGGAAGTCATCTAATTCGGCTTGCATTACTGAACCCTTCATGAAACTATCAATATTCTCAGGACTGCGCAATAGCTCCCGGTAATTCTGGAAGACCAGGCTGCGGGATGTAGGGGAGACTTCGGGGTAGCGCATTAGAATATCATCCACCTCTACTCGATTAATCCTGTTACGAGTGAATCGGCTCTTGAGATGACTGATAAGCTCAGTATTGTCTAGATTCAACTGGCCTGTTAGCTTAGCATTACGAACATCATTAGCTAACGCTCGTCTTACCCACTTGGGAGCGTTGTCTAATTCTGCAGGTAGATGCTTAGGGCCAGCTTGCAGCAATGCCTTATATGTGTCGCCACCAGCAGCAGCCAAGAGCTGTCTGTACTTGCCGAGGACAAAGTTTCTGCGCACATCCTGGCCTACACCACCAAATAGCTCTACCATAGTAGTATATGCTGCTTTGCTAAAACGAACAGGTGTTACTTTACCCCTTGTTGCTAAATATGTAGGAACACTCAAAGGTGAGAGGGAGGCAGTGAGTATCCAGTTAGCCCGCTGTGGGTCGCCCGTTTCTCTCAGCGGGCCTATCATTTCACTCATACCTGCTCGGCGAAGTTCAGGGTCTCCTAGCAATCCCATAGTGCCTATGTCCCACTGTTCGAGGGAAGCTCTGCCTGGCTTAACACCACCAAGGAAACTACGGAACATATCTTCGAAGGTATTCATAGGGCCATACAGACCAAAGGTGAGATATGACTCGGCTGCTGGTCTAATAAGCATCCGGTCTAACTGCTTGAACCAAGGTCGGACTAGGCGGGAGTCTACATGATATGCGAGGGACATGAATCTACCAGATTTGCTGGCATATGTAGCTAATGCGCTCTCCCCCAACTTTGTATAGACCTTAAGCATTTTCCTACCATATGCTCGCATTACAGCATTGGCGGAGTCTTGTACGGCGAACTCTGCTGCGTTTTCTATAATATTATTAGCCTTGTTGGAAAGGTACCTGCCTATCATGGCAGTAGCATCGCCAGTAGTCTCGCCTAAATAAGTAACACCGAGCTTGGCTAGTAACATGTCTGTAGCTTCCACTCCCGTTATCTCCCGCTGAAAGAACCGCTCGAAGATTGTGTCTATGTCGAAGAGGGTGTCTATATTAACGCTGGCTGGCTCTATAGTATGCGCCCCTAAAGCTCTGACACGAGTAATGAGACTATTGACTTCTCGCTCATCTATGGGAGCATGGGCCAGCATTTCAACTGCGGCCTTGGCTATGTCGTCCTCGGCTCTGGGGTTCTCTACCCAGTGGGCTACTGCCGACTGTGCAGCCTCATACATGTCCTTTGGCTTGAGGAAGGACAGAGGAACCTTGCCTCGCTTGGTGTGGTTCTCGAAGAATCGGTCTAGGACAGCCTGGGACTCCCTAGTAAGCTTTGACGCTCGCTGCACTACGGTCTTCGGGATAACATGCCCAGTCAGGTACTTGAGAGCATCAAACGGCAAGTCCATAACTTCAGAGGCACTAGCAAAAGCTCCAGCTGCGGAACCTAATGTTCTAGAAGCAAACGACCCAGCTCTAGCCGAACCGGCTCCCCACCTAAGAGCCACACCTGCCAGAGGAATCCAGGTCATGGGGTCTACAATTCCCTCCATGACCAGGTATTTAAGGGTAAAGTCAAAGACAGGCGGGCCAGGTGCATCCCACTGTTCCCAGGCATACACGAGAACTTCTCTATCAGAAGCTTCTGGATTAGTTCGCTTGAATTCTTCCTTAGCTCTACGAATGTCTGGAATCATCCCGTATACCCAGCCAGCTGCTGGCATACTAACATGCTCGAAATACATGCTCAATACTTCGAGGGTATGGAGGGCTGGTTGGAGAGCGATGGACTTCATTAATTCTGCTCTTGTCTGCTCTGGGAACTTAATCCCGTTTGCCCTTATCTCATCAAGAAGGCTCTTGTGATTCTTAGCCTCAGCAATTAACTGTTCTGTAGTAATGGCCAGCTGTTGGTCTACGTCCTCGTCACTCCAGCCCTTGTCCTTCAAATGTGCGTTCATCTCTTCCTCAGTAAGGGCAGAGGCTGGAATCTGTGGTGCTCTTAGTGCAGACAATATTTCCTGCCTAGACAGTTGACTAATGGTTACGGGCTTTGCAGTTGTCTGCTCTGGAGGGGCTTCTAATGGGGGATATTCTAGTCCAAAGACATTATCCTGTACCTCCCCATTCTCATCAATTTGAGGAGAAGTGAATTGCTTATCTCTTGCTGCTATGAGTGAGCCTATGTCCATACGAAGTTGCTGGAACTCCGCTTCGTCTAAGTCAGGTGGTATGCTAGTAAAAGCAAGTGCTTCGTCAGTACTATTGACTGAGCCAGAGGACACTAGGGCTGGTATGTAACTGTACAGTTCATCGTAGAAAGCCAAGTGCAAGATACTCTCAAGTTCTACCTGAGCAATATCTTCGGTCTGCTGGATATATTCCTTAGTTCCAGCTTGGTATGCTTCTATAAGAGGAGCAGAGGAGGGATGGAAGGAAGTAGGAAGCCGCTCATACCATTTCTTCCTCTCCGGGAACTTAGGCTGTACTTGTGGCTGGGTCTGCATGTCCTTAGCATCAGGCCATTGGGGAGGTACAGGTGTAGTACGAAGACGAAGCTGGAAAGCAGCCTCTTCTCTCTTCTTTCCCCACTCTGTTAGTTGCTTCTGGAACCCTTGTCCAAATGCTATATCAGGCATATTGTACTCCTTCGCACTATTATGCTATTGGCCGGTTGTATTCATAGGAGGTGCAGCGCCTTGAGGAGGAACAGCCTCTGGTCTGTTACCGTAGGGAAGCTGAGAGCCGCCTTGCTGTGGCTGTTGCTGCCCCATAAGCTGCTGCTCCCTAGCGTTAGCAACCTTCTCATACAGCTCTGCAGCTTCTAAGTCCTTAGCCCTACGTAAGAGATTCGCTTCGTCTCTCAGAGCCTGTACAAGATTGATGGCAGCAAATACAGGGTCACGTCTAGCTGTACCAGCATCACGTCTGGCAATCTCCTCGGCAGGATTGCGAATCTCCGGGAAGTCCCATTCCATAATCCGCTCTTCGCTAAGGGTGAAATCGGGATTAAGCATACGGGCGTTGGTCGCTCGCTGGGTAAGGTCACCAGGTATCCTTAATTCGTATTCGGCAGAAATCTCGAAGTCCTCGGGGAGGCCAGCTGGTAATGTCCTCCCATATGGTTTATAGCCAAATTCCTTCATCTGATATGCCCAGGAATTATCAATATCACTAATGCAATCTATGATGCCCCTGTGGAAAGGCTTGGCTGTGTTATTGGTAGAAGCTACTACCTGGCTCATTACATAGGCAGTCATGCCGCTGGAGACATTACCATACTGTGACCAAGTAGGGCCTCCACGCTGCATCATGGCTTCCATGTCCAACTGGGTACTGCGGATTTCTCCTGGCATAGGAGGAGGATTCAAATAGCCAAGTTCATCTTGCTGGCCCAGCTTAAAATGCGCTCCTCGTGCATCCCAGTCCTCAGGTTTGACTATTCTATTAGTACCTGCAGATTTCTCATATGTTCTTGGCTGGGCAGTGTCTCTGAGTATCTGGAGAACAAATGTCCACCACTTGTCGAAGGACTTGTAGATGTTCTCGTTAGTGGCTAGGGGAGGCTGGCCTATCTCTCCCTTCCAGCGGTCTGACCTGCGAATGTTTATTTCCCCAGTGTCTGGCAAACCACCAATAGGAGAGACATAAATTGGGATGCGACTAAGCCGCAGTTCTGCAGTATCTGGCTTTACTAGTATGTTCCCTAGGACTACGGCGTTGTGAACTTTGCCTCCGTCATCAAGCCACCAGTAGTCATAACAAGTAGCTCTGTCCATGTTAGTAGAAAACTCCCAATGGTTGCGAGTAGCTAACCGCTTGGCCTGGGAAGAGGACAGGCTCCAGATATGCGGGCACTCGGTAAGCGTATCATCCCAGATTGGGAAGACTGTAGCTGGATTCCAAGGCTCAGTAATACAAGTAGAACCATCTACGCTAATCAGAGAAAAGACAGAATACCAGCCAGTAGATATTAAGAAACCAATAAGGTCACGCATGAAGTACCGGCCTCGCTGTCTATAGCCATTCTGTACCTTACTCCAAATATATTCGAAGTTGGCAGATAGCTCGGCTGCTGGTATTGTTTCCTCCATAGTCAAGTTCTCTGGCTTTATGCGGTGAGGAATCTTCTGGTCAAGGACACTTAGAATTAGGTTAAAGGCTGCCCTGGGGTCGTTACCTACAAAAGACTCCATGTTCTTCTGCGCCAGTCTATCAATCATCTGAATCTGCTCATACCAGTCTTTGAATCTCCGGTTCCGCTCACCCCAGTATTTCTTCAGTGTGTCGCAGCGGGCGACTACATTTGCACTAGTCATTGTATTACTAACTGTCATTATCTACTCCTTATCCCCAGCCATCTTTCCATCCCTTTGCCCCTATAAGTCCTCGTTCTACTGGTACGGAACTCCGGCAAACTATGGCTATACCAAGACTATCATGGTAGTCGTCTGCACCTATGGAAGTAGGAATGATGGTGCTACCGGATTTTATTTCCTTTATATTCCTACACTGCTCAATGATGCGAATATCGTGACATTCGATAACTGGTAGGAGCCGGGCCACTTCATTGCACATATACTTCTTCGTACTCCGGTTAGTCTGCCAGCCTACCTTCTTCCCAACCAGTCCAGTATCCGGGTCTGTTCTATAGTACAGGTCAGGGTAATCACTAATATAACCTACGAATCCTAATGCGTCCTCTGTAGCTATAGTTGCTCCATTATAGTATCTAGCCAAGTCCTTAGACTTCTGTGCCATATCTGGCTGGTCATATAGACCGGCAAGGGTGGCTACATGGCGCATAAGGACATCACCAGCGGCAACCCAGACAGTGGCTACAGACTTCGACTTCTTCCCCTCTCCGGGGTCTATGGCGACTAGGTACTTCTGACCTTCCTGCGGATGCTCCCATATGTCAGCGAAGTAGGCGTGGGAAGGAGCTTCATAACAGTCTCTGGCCATGTCGTTAATCCGCTCATGGTCATACCACATATCTCCAGCAGCCTGGAAACAGGTTACATCGTCCTCTGGGTATTCCTGACCGAATAGAAGAACATGCTCGCTGCTGCGGCGGAGACTGGCGAATTCTACTCGCTTGTATCTACGCCAACGAAGCTTGTTGTGGCCATCCTGCATGGATACGCCCATAGCCTCGAAGCGGAGTAATAGGGCTATCTCGTCATCAGACAAATTGGGAAGTATAGGCTCCTCGTCTCCTGGTAAAGCGTAGGGGCTGTATGGAAGAAGGCTGTACTCTGGATGCTGATACCAGGCATAAAAGTGAGCTTTGAATATAGACTGGCCAATGTCTTTGCCTTCTTTGGCTGCCATATACAGTTCAAAGAAATCATTATCCTCCCCATTAGGTGTGCTTAATGCCCGAACCTTAGTATTCGGAAGGAGAGGTACACGTTGGAGTGCAGCAGCAAAAGCATCGGCTGCAGTACCTAATGGCCAGAAGCCTAACTCGTCTAAGAGCAAATTATGAATCGGCTCACCACGAGGCATGGAGAAAGACTTAGCACTGGCTATATAGAAACTGCTCTCACCATGCTTCTTCCCCTTGCTATCCCTAAACTCATAGGTCTTTTCAAACGTAGACTTATGCTTGAGTTCGGGAATAGTATTATTCTCCTTATACAGATTATCATATATAGCCTGGGCTTTGCGTAGAAGACGGCCAGTAATAAACTCGTCATAACTGATAATGACAGAAGTTGTGCCAGGGATAGTAATGCAATCTAGTAGATAATCGCACATGAAGAGGGTGGTTGCGCCTACTTGGGAAGGCTTCACATAGACATCCCTGGATGTGGAAGTATCATACATATCATTCTGGATTGGGTTGAAGATAAAGGGCACAAGTTGTCTGTCCTTACCCTCAACTCGAATGACAGATTCGATAAGTCTACGCCGGTCTATTACTGGTACAGTTCGTTCTTCGACTACCATTATGCTCCCGGGAAGGTGACAGACTTCTTATCAGTAGAGTGGACTAGTTCTCCACTACCTTCTATCTCCTTGCCCCTAGGAAAGTGTATTCTCTTTATCTTGACCTTCTCTGTATCAGTAGAAACCATATCTGTATTAGCTTCTGGGAGTTCTATCTGGTCGGGGTCAGCATCCTCCCTTTCAGTGTTCGGGTAGAAGTATATGTAGAAGCGGTCTGGGAAAAGCTCGGCAATCTTCCGTTTCTTAACTAAGCCTATCTCCCCTTCATAACTGACTGTGACATAAGGTTCGGCAGCTATGGGAACAGATATACTATGCTTCCGTTCTCCAAAGATACCATGTATCTCGTCTATTACTAGGTCTAGGCTAAATGCAGCCATACTTACCTCCTATACTCCGTCTATCATAGCTACCACTACGCCATCATGTTTTGCTACTGATACTCCATCGTTCTTGCCACCCCAACCTGCGGCAACCGCTTCCGTAGCATACCCAGTTAAGAAAAAATCCGTATCAGTACTGGCTATCTTACCTTCCACTAAATAACTGTCGTCACATGATATAAAAACCCAGTGATGTTTGGCACTAGGCATCCATAAATCATATGTATCCCAAGCAGACCCTTCTGTTCTTAGCCCATACCTATTACTGCTAACGCCAGGGATTTCATAAAACCCCATGACACTAGTATCAGGAAGTGCGGTAAGGTTAATCCATGAGCCGGTAGAGCCAAGGGAAACATCAGTAGCATTAGTATTAAAGGTAGCCCCATCTGTAAAGTAGCCAACTAGAAAGAAACGATTATACTGGGAACTATGCGCTATTTCACATATTTGGGATTCGTCACAGCCAATGATAACACCAAAGGCATTTCGGTAGTAAGTATAATTAGTTCTGTCATCGGTGGAACCATTTTTCCTAACGCCCCATACTGAGTTGGACGATGCAGCCTCACATTCAAATATCAATCCTGTTGCACTGGGGGCATTAGCAGAACAGTCTACGTCATCCCAGTTACTATCGGAGTTTGGAGTATAGTCTACCCCGTTGGTCAGGAATGTTACTCCTGCCATAGTATAAGCTAATACCCATACCTCCATCTCAGAAGCATCTTCTAAGTAGGCTTCAAAAACACGATTAGCGTCAACACCTATCGCTGCCCCCAAGTGTACTCTATCCTTAAAAGCACTTGTACGGTTGTCGGTAGAGCCGTTCTTTCTGACCCCTACATCTTGGTTAGTACCTTCGTTATTGACAAGGTAGAGAATCACGCCTGTAGAATCAGCGGGTATAGAAGCAGATACATCTATATCAGTCCACGTTCCATCTACAGCATGGGTTACGTTTACTGGCGTTATCGGATAAACAGTCTGTGCCATTATCTTACCGTTACAACCTTAATGCCTAATTCAGTGCGAAGTTCGTTAACTCTGGTAGAAGCAGATTGGAGGTCAGTCTCCGCTTCCTCTAATTGCTTTTCCGCTGTCACTTCTTCATAGAGACCATAGGACTTTGCCCACTCATAGTAATCATTCCAAAGTGTTTTTGCTGCTTCTGTATGTGCCTCGGTTTCCACTTCTGTTACACCAACACTATGTTTCTTGGAATAATAAGGTGTGGATAATTCATGAACAGCCAGTTCGTATTCCTTATCCTTGGCAAGTTTAGCCAATACTTGTGCCTCGGTTAAGTATCTTGGTGGTTTTTGTTTGTATTCTGTTTTTATCATTAATCTACCTCATTCCAATCAGGATTAGCTGTCACTACGACTACATTAGTTGTCTTAACCCACCCTACCGCTTTCTGGAACTGTCCTGTGGTTAGGTTAGTAGTGGTTAATTGACCACTTGTAGCTGCACTTATAAAAGCTGCCGCCCCTACTGTCAATGCGGGGAAGGCTGCGTCAGCCCTGATTATACCCTGTAGCATTATGGTAACGGAGGCTTCTGCAGCCCCAGCGACAATAACAAGACCTGTCATGGGAGCAACGGTAGCAGCGGCATCTCCTTTAGCTAGCCACCATTTACTGTCCCCTGCCTTAAAGTAAACGGCCTCACCGAAATCTATTTGTTCCCCTGCTGTGCCAGTCATTGAGTCCGTTGCAAAGAATTTGCCATCGGCGCTTAAGGCTGCTGGATACTTAATAGCTAGTTGTTCGGGAACAGCAGCGGTATATAACAGGGCTAGTAATTCTGCATAGGTCTTGCCATCTAACCCATTAGCAGTCCATACAGTGACCTCGGCAGCATTTGGTGAGCCATCTACTGTTACCAAGTGGTTATCTGTAATAGCATGGGCAATAGCGTGAACATGGTCTGAACGAGCCAAGGTATCAGCCGTTCCTTCACTAGCAGCCACTACCACACTTATTTCAGCAGCAGCAGCACAATCAAGGGCATCGCCACCATCATTAGGAGAGTGGCTTGCCTGATGTGCTTTAGGGGCATTATCAGCAGTAACATCAGCCAGCGCGGTAATAGCATCAAGTTTGGTTATCTGGGCAGCCGTAGCATGACCTTGAACAGCAGCCGTAGCATTTCTGGCGTTATGGTCAAAGATATATTCGGAGGTAACTACCTTTGTAGCTAAATCCTCAGTAGGTGGATTCTCTAGGTCAGATATGGTTAGAACCTGGTCGCCTTTGGAAGCAGGGTCATAAGTGGCGGCTAACATATCGCCACCGCCAGCACCCTCAGTAGTTACCCATGCAGCACCGTTATAATAGACCATCTTATCAAGAGTACCATCGTAAGTAAACATACCCTCAACAGGAGTAGCAGGAAGGGAAGCGGTAGCGATGGGTGAGAATCTTAAGGGTAAAGTGGCTTGGAAGTAAGGGTCGGCTGCACCCTGTATACGAGCTACTTCGGCTAAAGCTCCATCAGTTATAAGGGCTTTGAAATTAACGTAAGCATCATTTACAGACCGTGTACCAAAAGAGCCGCTACTACCGTGGTATGAAAAAACCGTACCTACTCGTAAGGTATCTGAGATGAGACTCTTATAGCTGCTATCATCAGCATTCCTGATGGCAATGGTATTAACATCTATTTCCTTAATTACTAGGTTGGTAGTTTTTAGTCTGGCTGCGCCAATACTTACATTCCCACTAGCATCAATTGTAGCTAGGGAAGCCTTGACCCCTTTAGCTCCATCGTCACCAATAACTATTGCTGTGGCAGTTAGATTGGCAGCAGCGGTTACATCACCATCTGCATATAGAGTATCATTATAGGTTTTAAGAGTGGCTTTAAGATTTGCCCAGGTTAGTTCCTTTAAGGCATTGGCAGCTACGGAGTCTATGAGTGCAAGAGTGTCGGCATCAGCAGGAGTAGTCTTACCAGCCACACCAACTATGGAAGAGGCTATGTTCACTGCATCAGTGACATCAGCGTTATCCTCTATCAAGTCTAACTTGGTTCCGTCTGTCGATACGTCTCTACCATCAATGGTCATAGTATGGCCATCAGTAGAGTGAGCAGTATTCTCCACCAAGTTCAGGGAGAGGTCAGACTTAACCTCTGTATATGACCTACCCTCTAGAGTATCGGCATCGGTAAAGCGGGCGAAGTCATTAGCTACAGGAGTGCCAGATATATCTACAGTACCGCCACCAGTAACAGTGGCAAACTCTAATGCTGTACCTAAGGTATTAACCCTCACATACTTGAGTTCGTCACCAGCATAACCACCTGGGGTATCGTCTAGTTCGGTGAAATTGCTGATACCAGCCGAAGCCTCCTGGACAAGACGGGATATAGCCTCGACTATGGCAGTAGCATCGTTACCAATAGCCTGGGATATTTTACGGGTGTAGAATTCCTTCAGCTCGGGTGTAACAACCATTACCTACTCCTCATAGTTCTAGAAGGTCTTGTCCTCCCGACACTGCGGGTTTCACGAAGTCTTATTCGACTGGTCTGTGCCTTGGCTATGTTACGGCGTGCTGCCGCTTTGACTCGGCTTGTCGTTGTTAATCGCCTTGCCATCCTTCACAATCTCCTTCTTTGGTTCTGGTAACGGAATAAGGCTCCCGGTAGCATGGTCGAATACTGCTCCATACTTTAATTCCAAGAGCGAGATATAGTTCAGTACTGCGGCCTGGTTCCGCTGGGACTCTGCCTGGGCATTGGCCAAAGAGCCTCTGAGAATATTAAGTGACCATAGTTCTTCCTGGCTAATCTTTACTGGTGTTGCCATTTTCTTACTCCTCCGCTATTTTATTTAGTACTGGCTCGGTACGCTGTCGTGTACCTATCTTTACTGTCTCAGTAGTGCGGCTGATATCGAGGAAGAAGTCTGTCCAGTGGGCATCAGGGGTATCTCCGTTGCCGCCGTTATTACCTAGCAATTGCTCTAGGGTCTGGAGTTGCTGTGGCGTATAGTGCTGTCTCATACGGAGGAGATACTGGAAGTCCTGGGAGTCCATGCCCACGTTCACTTCCTTCTGCTCCCCATCTACTTCCACAATGCGAGTATGCTTCTCCAAACTAGCCTTTGCCACACGAAAGTCCTTCTCGAGAATAAGCCGGTAATTCCTAAGTGTCTCTAGGCCTACATACTCCAGGGCCAGGGTCTTCCTTAATTCAGGTAGGCTATTCTCACACTCTAGAAAGACCGAGTCTTTGCGCCAGTGGGATAGGGTGGACTTAGCATCACCGATAAGATTGAGGGCCTCACGAATAGTAAAGCCGCTGCAACGTAAGCCCAAATACCTAGACCTGTTATCGTCTCGATTGAACGGGACAAAGGAGCGTGGGATAGATTCCTCGGCTGGCTCTAATTCTGGCAAATCCTCAGTCATAGATGTTACCTTCCATACCATTAGTCTAATAAGTAATTGTACCATGAAGCGGCTGCTCCTGTCAATATGTATAATGTAAATTGGGGTATATATTATAATAATATATGCTGTTTTGCTTTATATTTTACTGGTTGTTTCTGGGTTGACTTGGGGGTTTGCTTGTGATATAATGGGTATATGGAGAGTTATGCTACGTTAAGATGTCAGGCGCAGATAGAGGCTGGTATTACGGAGGCCAACAGCAAGGAAGGTATAGATTTCTGTATACACCAGTGCCCGTATAAGGATGGCTGTATTCTATTTGACTCGGCCACGATTAAGGGGAATAGAGTAAAGGCTAGAAAGATTATGGCAGACTTTACTAATAGACTATATAAACACGGAGTCTCGGTAAAGGATATAGGTATGATTATAGGGAAAGATAAGAGAACAGTACACAGGCTGATTAACTATGCACGTTTGGATAAGTAAAGCGAGGAAGGAAGCTACCTGCGCTTATTGCGAGAAGCCGATACTGAACAACTCCTACTTCGTAATGTGTACTTGGTACATGAATACGAAGGGAGGAAAGAGCTGGTTGAAGGAAAAGCGGCTACACCCGGAGTGCTGGCTTGAACAAGGAATTGCGGAGGTGGAGAAGAGGTCAATTACGGAGACTAGAGGAGGAAGGAACAGGCTGGTGATTACGGATGGGGATAGGGAAATCAGGATGAAGATACTGAGGAAGAGAGCAGCACTAGCACAAAGGGCCAGAGTAACTACGGATATGACAAAGCTGCTAAGGCTGTTAGGTAAGATGGACAAGTGTAAGGAAGAGGTAATGCTGTACGGGGGAGTACCAGCAAAATGGTAAGGAATAAGAATAGTAAGAACTTCAATATAGCTGGCAAGGACAATTCTGTGCAAAGGTCGTCCTATAATGACTATGTGAAGGCAGGGGAATGGAGGTGCCCCGAATCCCCTACTGGTGCGCATTACTGGGTAGAGCTGGTGGGGGAGATATCGAAGAAGGGCATAGGGCTGTTCATGTGTAAGTACTGCTCGGCTACTAAGGAAATGCCGACTAGTATAACGACATCGCTTTAATACTGCATCATTGTACAGGATGCTACATCTTATGCAACTAGCAACTTTGTGTGAGGCTGAAAATTACGCTAAGAGAAATAGGAACGTATATATAACACTGTAAAGAGGCGGTACCGTATGCCCCTAGCCGATGATATATATTCTATACAATATACAAGCTGGCAGGTACAGAAACTGTATGGTTTATATGCTATATTGTACAGGGTGTTGCTGGTTTATATTATATACCTTCCCCCATGCAACAACCAGGCCCAGTCTCCTGGGTGGTAGGTGGCCTGGCCGGTTCAAAAATTCTTTTTAAAAATAATCCGTAACCCCTTGACAAATGGGGTAGGATGTGTTATGATATAGGTAATTGAATATGACATGGTGATATGAAGGCAATGTATATGGCAACAGGTTACAGGCTATACGCCTGACACAACAGGGCAAGGCATCCATTGAGGAGCAGGTGAAACTGTATGATGGGGGAAACCTGTCCGGCTACAATTGAATAAGGTCTGGGCTGCTGGGAGGTGATAAGAATGTATAATGTACTCCTAGATGTCCAAAAGCTGGAACTGGTTAATGAGATTGTCAATACGCCTGAGCCTGAGCGAACTGAACGCTTTGGCACCAAATGGCCTGATATTGTAAGCCTGATAATGGTTTACATAATTGACCAGATACAGGAGATGGCAAAACTAGTGCAGGCTTAATGCCTGCCAGCAGCTCAGACAATCGCTTACAAAGTGGCAACGTTGTGGGTTTATACTATATCTATAATATTAATAAATATAAAGGAAGGTGTAAACTTATGACAGAGGAAATAACCGAGACGGAAGAGCAGATACAGGCCGCAATGAAGCAGGCTATGGAAGCCAATGACTGGAATCAGGTCAAACGACTGGCCGCTGACTTGGACAAAATGGCGAAAGCTGAACAGGCCAAGGCCAAGGCTGAACTCCAATCCAAGCTGGCCGGTATCACGGACAAGGCCAAGAAAGCCTTTGATGCACTGGCTCAGAAGCTGATGGACACTGGAGACTACGATGGAGCTGATGGCTTCTGGTACGTGAAGGACTTTGGAGATGCCAGCACTGGGATGAGGCTAACCAAGACTGCCAAACGTGTGAGTACTGGGGATAGCGCTGGCAAGTCCAGCTATGTGGCCGGTTTCCCGCCAAACAAGGAGATGCTGGACTTGGTAGGAGACATGGTGATGTTCGAAGCTGACACTACAGTCACTATCGACAAGGCTGAGCATACCATATCTGCAGGGACTACGTTCAAGGAAGCTCATGACTATAGCAATAACGGAGGCTGGAGAAATAGGGTAAGGATGAGTCTGGGGAAGGCTTACACGAAGGCAACAGGCGATAACTAGGTATACCCAATAAGCGGAAGAGATGGAGCAGGACTAGTTGCTATCCTGCTCCATTTCTTTCTGTTTCTTTCTATTCAATACAGTTCAATAAGGGGATGGCTAGGGGTAGGCTGTGTGTGTAATCAATGGGCTGGTGGAATGGCTTGTTGATACCGTCAACTGGGGATATGGATGTTATACTTTGGGGGGATGGATTGACTTGGGTCGGTGCTGTATGGTATAATGGACTATGGGATTGAATATGGGTACTGGTAAGGAGGCAGCATGGAGACTAAATACTGTCCTGAGTGTGGGGAGAAGTCACTGTGCTTCATTGAGCAATGTGATGCTAGTGAGGGAGAGACAAAGGCTAGCTGGACTTGCGATTGCTGTACAAATATAGTCTATATCTATGAGTCTGTAGATGAGGATTTTGGGTATAAGAAAGTGGTGCTAAGATAAGGAGGCAACAAATGGAAGTTAGGATTGTTAAGAAACTTGACATGCTGGGCAAACCATACTATGTAGTACAAGAGATAGTAACACCTGATGGTAAGTACATAGAATGGAATGAGATATTTGCTACGCAAGAAGCTGCTATAAGAGCGGCTACATAAGGGGAATTTGCTTAGGAGATAAGGATGAAGACTATAGACAAGGGCAAAGGGTATGTGTATTTGCTTCACTTTGATAAGCCCTATCGCCATGCTCGGCACTACCTAGGCAGTACGAATGACCTTGATGGTAGACTGGCCAGGCATAGGGAAGGCAACGGAGCTAGGCTGATTCAAGTAGTGACCGAGGCAGGTATAGGCTTCAGTCTTGCTAAGCTCTGGGTCTTTGATACGGAAAAAGAAGCTAGGGTGTTTGAGAGAGGAATGAAGAAGAGAAAGAATACACCACAGTTCTGCCCGTTGTGTAATAGGGAGAAGCTAGTATGAGAAAGTCTAGGGCTTGGTCAATAGCAATACTTCTACTAATATTCCTAAGTCTAGGCTTGGGGGTGTCAGTAGTGGTATTGCTGGGCATGGTTCCAGTAAATTAAGATACTGCTAGGGGGGCAACATGGAAGAGCATGAGGAAGAGATGAGCATGGAGGATGAGGTGAGCGATGGTAAGGTCATAGCCTACTTCTATCCGGTGGAAGGCGGGAGCCGACTTAGCTTAGAAGTAGAATGTACTGGGGAGCAGGTTATCAATCTCATACTTGCCCTGATGGAGCAGGCTAGGCTGAGTATGGGGAAGCTGGCATTGTACCAGGAACTACAGAAGCTAAGCAAGGCTATGTCCAGGGACAACTAGAGCTGTGGAGTACGCAGAGTATTGGCCTGAACTTGACAATGTAGTTCAGCTGGAGGACAATACAATGAGTCGCCAGCTGACTACACTCCCGCCCTATACAACTGTGCATCACTGGCGCTGTGTAGACTGTGGGTTAGAGTGGTATCACCCAGACCTGCATCCTTGCCAACTGTGTAGGGGAAGGATAGAGAAAGGAGTAGGATAATGGACAAGGACTTTAGGGACTATGATGTGGCAATAGCGGAGATAGAGGAAGTAGCCCTCTGCGGCTGTGTAGTACTGGATGTACTTACCTGTGCTCTCTGTACTAGCAAGTCTTGCCCCGATGACTGTATCTATGATAGGATATTCTAATCTATAAGGGAGGATACAATGAAACATCCTAGAATGTTCCGTAGCCAGAACCTAATGAAGGCTCCTCGTACCAAGGCTGAGGAAGGGAACTACTCCAACATCAAGACCGACTTCATCACTTGCTGTGTCTGCGGTAAAGGCAAGGGTACACTGGTCAAGGAATCAGATGGTCTATACAGGCATGTAGACTGTAGGAGGAAATAGCCATGAGCTACGAGAAACTACTCCACCGCTCCCAGTGTCCCTGTTGCTTCGCTGATATGGAGCAAGCTGACCTGATTGACGAGACTACATGGGAGAGTTTGACTGTACAGGGTAGAGCAAACCTATGTGAGCTGGCTGGTATCACTGGTAGACATGGGGCTAAATCCTACAACGACCTATGCAAACTGTCGGATGGGGAATTGCTATGCCTGTGTGACTACAAGTGTAATGGCTGTGATACCTATTGGCCAGTTGCAGACCTGCTAGCTGCCACAACTACACCACAGCAAACAGCTATATACAGGCGAGAGCATACGGGAGAGGGCAGTGACGATTAGGGACTTTCCCATACGCCAGCCAGGTCAGTCATACCGCCAGCACGCTTTGAACAAAAGGGCATGGAGAGTAAAAGGAAAGAAATAGAAGAAAGGAGGAGGCACAGTGGAGAACAAGTTAGAGACAAAGGTTGAGGAAAAATTTGAGCAAGCAGAGCGAAGCTACCAGAGAGCTGTCATGGAGCATGAGGAGGAGCTAGCATTTGCTCAGTCAATCCCAGAATCACTACAAGAAATAGACTGGTGGATACTGCATAGGAATCATGCAGACAATGCTGACTGGTACATGGAGACTAACATTGTAGATAACGAGAAGGGAGCTGAGCTAAGAAGACAGTTGGGATTACTAGGTGCTGTTAACTTCAGGGAAGTATACAAAGGACATAGCGAAGCCTGGAAGTGCCACTGTTATCTACGCATAGGGGAAGAGACAGTCCTAGTCTGCATTGATGGCGGAGCTACGCCCCCAGCTTGCAGAATTGAAGCCACTACAGAAATGCAAGAGATAATTACCTACAAGGCTATATGCGAGAATACTGGCGAGGAAATATAGTCCAACACTATAGAAGTAAGTAAGAAAGGAGGTAGCAACATGGCAGTCATAGCTAAGATAGAGTCCAACAAGCTCATCATCACTGCTGACCTGGACGGGAACACGGCCAGCAAGTCTGGCAAGTCCATCATCAAAGCCAGCACTGGCGGGTTTATAGCTGTGGGTAATAGCATAAGCTACAGCCTAAATGTAATAGCAAAGAAATAAAGAAGGAGGCAACATGGGATACTATATAGAGGTTCCGCAAAGCAAGGGTAAGGCGCAACAGCTAGTAGCCCTACACAACGCTAAGATTGCAGCTTGCCTAACGTCACTGGATGAAGTACCAGATGACCAGGCACTAATCTGTATTGTAGACAACGGGCCTTTTGAAGCTGCCGGATACTGTTATTCACAGCAAGAACTGGATGACTTCAGCAGCTTTGATGGCCGCTTCAAACAGTGGGTACTTATGGACAAGGCACTTGCTGAGAAACTGTCTGGGTATAAAGAATAGAAAGGAACTCCTACACCCTATGCAATACTACAAGTTCTGGCTACCATTCGTAGCTATATGGAGCGTAGCATCTATACTAGCAGTAGTGTTGGGAAATTAACTTAATACTACCGATTGACTTCCCAATACCTGACATGTTACAATAGACTAGGACACAATATGACAAGACCAGCGGATATACGCAGAAAGATACTGAAGAATAGAGGGGTGGAGCTTACCCGTATGACTCGCAAGCCGAGGACTATGGATGAGCTTCCCTCTCCGTTCCCTAAGACTCGAACCATGCGCTTTATAGAATTGAAGCATGGGAAGAGACTAGAGGATATTATTATGTCTGGGACTATCTATGAGACAGGAAAGAAATTAGGCCTCAGTCCTAGTACAGTTAGCAAGTGGCGCAAGATTATTAATGAAGTGTTCTGGAAGAACTTTCCAGAGCAAGGAGGGGATAATGGCTCTCAATAATACTGATGCAATTGGTGGTAGCAATACATTAACTGGGATGCTGGAAGAATACTATGGTGCTCCAGAATGTAGTGCTGACCGAATAGCTACCGACATAGAGATTGGGAGGATTAAGGGAATCTTCAAAAAGTGGCTATTGGCGCAGTATGTAGACAATGAGCTTCCTGTGCATACAGTTACTGCCAGTGTTATAACTACCCTTATTACTGATATAGACAAGTAAACGGTGACAGAAAGCGAGAACCAGCAACATGTCCATAGACAGCGCAAAACAACTGCTAGCATGGAAGCCGCCTTACCTTGGCAACCCCTTCATAGCAGACGGAATACTCCTGCCAGAAACTAGGATGATTATATTCGGGGAAGCGGGTAGCTGGAAATCCAACTTAGCCCTCCACACTATGTTCTCCATCTCCCAGGGTAAGGAATGGATGGGATATAAGACCCAACCAGCAGTTGTTCTCAAAGTCCAAGCTGAACTACCCAAATACATTGATAGAGAGCGGCTAGTTGTATATGGGGCATCAGCAGGACTACTGCCTGACAATATCTTTTTCAAGACTGTGGGAGATACTATTGGAGGGGATGAGCGAGTAAAGCTAGACACTACATTCGGTATGCAAGCCCTGGCCAAGTATATTGAAGAAGTACAGGCTCGCAATCCTAGTGCCCAACTCGTAGTGCTCCTAGACCCGCTCAAGGACGTTATGGCGGGGAAGATTACTGACGAGTATGATGTGCGCAAGTTCCAAGACAACCTTAACTCACTAATATCAAAGTACCACTTCGCAGTAATTATCTTCCACCATAGTAGAAAGAGACAAGCAGCTGGTAATGGGGAAGGTTATCTGGATGGTGGAGGAGAGGAATCACTAGGAAGTATCCACTGGAAGAACTGGTGCGACACTATGCTCCGGTCTGTAATTATCAACCCCTACTCAGGTTCAGACATCATTGAATACAGATGGGAGAAGCACCGTAACGCTAGGAAGTACCTAAAGTCTTTCAAGGCGCAGTGGAGCCGGGGAACTCTCCTTCCAACTATACTAGTTGAGGAAGCTGTGGATGTAGAGGACATAAGCATACACGGATTCCAAGGAGACTAATAAACTGATGCGAAAGAGTCAGGAACGGAATACTTTCGAGAACTCGGAATTGGGCATAGCCTGTAAGGAACGGGACAACTATACCTGTCAACGCTGTGGTGCTGTTACCTATGACAAGAGCAGAGCCTATACCGCTCACCATATCTGGTATCTAGAAGAGGGTGGGCCGAATGTACTAGAGAACTTAGTCACGCTATGTCGCAGTTGCCATACTACAGTCCATGCCCACAAAGTCTCACCGCTAGAATATTTGCCTGATAATCTATTAAAGAACTTCCTCAAGATACAAGGAGCATATGAGTTTTGCGTAGGTCTAGTATAATTGAACTAGGAATATATAATGTATAAACGTATATATTATTATAATAATATACGTTGTTTCGGTTTATATATTCTATCGTATCCTTCATATCTTTCCAATAACTGTATTGACACTTGGCGGGACTTGTGGTATAATGAACTGTTCGTTTGAATTGGGGCGCTATTATCAGGAGGCAGGATAATGACTGATGGAGGTGAGCATGAAGTAAGTAGCAAGAGGTAGAAATAAATTTAAGTAAGTAAAGGAGAGAACAGAACAATGGTAGAAGATTTAGTAAGCATTAGAGGACTTGTCGAGGGAGGCGGAACTCCGCTGCGACACTTCAAAGCCAAGTTTGCAGGGTACGAGACTGAGCCGGCGACAGGGTATGAAGGGACAAGGGTGAATCTGAACTTTGCTGACCTGGAAGTAATCGCCAGCACGGAACCTTATAATCTCCCGACCACAGTTATTAATCTCGGCCTGTCTAATAGGAAGAAGAGCAAGTGGGGGTACTTCGGTGACTCCCTTGCTGCCTTCCTTGCCCCGGAGGAGGATATAAAAAGCTGCACTCATAGAATCCTGGAGCTGGTGTACTCCGATGGACTGGATGGGAGACCTTCACCAGACACTACGAAGATATGGCAGCGGGATTCTGACCGAGAGCAATATCCTGATGGAATGGTTCCTAATCCTACATGGACAGTTATCGGACTGGATGGGGCGCAGAAGGCTGAGTCTGGTTCTATTGAATCAGCCAATGATAAACTGCTTCGGGAACTCATCGGGAAGACCAGGGCCGACTTCAACAAGGCTGCCTTTACGCTGGAGTATGTAAGAGCGAATCCGGCACTGCAACGAGCGGTAACTGATAAATCCTTCATCACTGGCATGGTGGCTAGTGGAGCTGCCCACGAAGATGCTAATGGTGTGTTCCAGGCAGGGCCGGAGCCAGCAGCCTAATAAATGAGCGAGTGCTGGTGTCCAGTATATACTCTGGGCTTAAATGGTAGCGTATATCGCCAGCCAGTACAGGGGAAGGACAGCATGGATGCTCTAACAATAATATTTGCAGCTATAATACTATCAGTAGGAGGACTATCCAGTTGTGTGGCTCTGGCCTTCGGCTGGGGACAGTTCAGCTATCTTATCTTTGCAGGAGTGTTCCTGCTGATATGTTTACTGCTGTAGTATCGGGTTAACAGGCCTAGCATTAAGCTATAATGGCCTTAGGCCTCGGGCTGGGAAAGTGCAAGTTCAATGTTACAGCTTTCCCAGTCTCGGCGTGAGACTATTATAAAGGAGAGGTAAAATAAATGTATAGATACCGACAAAGGTATGGTAAACTATACCTATTGAAGTATGAGGTCATACGCACCACTCCAGCTGGTAAGTGGATAAAATCAGGAAATATGTATCCTGTCAAGGAAAAGTTTGTCAAGAATGTAGGTAGAAAGAGATTTGCCTATGAGACAAAAGAGGATGCACTAACAAACTTTATCAAGAGAACAGAACGACATATAATGTTTATGGAATGTAACATCAGTTCTGCAAAAGAAGCATTAGCTAAAGCTGTTGTAATAAAAGGAGGGAACAATTGAGAAGAGAATATAACCCCGAACTAGACAATGTAATCTTGGAGCACCTGACTGAAAAGTACAAGTTGGCCTACCACAGGTCAGAAACAGACTGCCACTTGTCTACCTACAACGGCTGTTTGACAAAGGCGTTTTGGGAGGCAAGAGCACCTGTAGACCCTACGCCAAAGGAATGTATGTTCTTTGCTGTTGGGTTGGGGCTACAGGACTTGCTAACCCCAGACTCGGCGGAGACACCGCTATTTGAGAAGGACGGAATTACCTTCCGGCCAGACTATATGATGAAACTGTACAAGGACGAGTACCACGAACTAAAGACTACTCGCCTGGGGGAGAAGAGAATAATGGAAGCTCTCCCGAAATCGTGGATAAAGTATATGGAGGGCGGATGCTGGATTAGAG
This sequence comes from uncultured Pirellulales bacterium, assembly GCA_964576935.1. Classification (GTDB taxonomy): domain Bacteria; phylum Planctomycetota; class Phycisphaerae; order Sedimentisphaerales; family Anaerobacaceae; genus CAYMOE01. Next base: position 33,210 of record CAZNXD010000001.1, read on the forward strand.
GATTAAAACACTATCACCTGACAGCACTATTGCTGATACCAGCTAGGCTCTGGTCAGAGACAATCTACTTTGACGAGATTGAACTGGAGGATAATTGGCAGGAAGTATTGGAGAGGAAAGCTATTGTTGATGCTGCCTTTACTGACAACATCCCGCCTGTTCCCTTTGACTATAATCTGGGGGAGTGGGAGTGTAAGGAATGTAGGTATAGAACACTGTGTGATGCAGTGGCCATGTCTAAATAAGGGTGATTATAGTGTGGGGGTGTTATGAATAAGTGTCCATTAGGAGAAGCAATGACTAAGGAAATTCACTGGCTTGAGTATTGTAAAAGTTGTGGGCGGAATCATCGGATGAAGATGAGAGGTTGCCCCACCTGTAATGTGTATGAAACGCCTCAACCTGCATCTGATAAAGTGGCTGATACTTGTTTGGCGCACTATGAATGTGATGGGTGTGAGGCTTATAAAGAACACACAAATCCTTATTAGGAGAAGCAGGAGGTAATATGGACTTAGAAGAACAGGTGGCGAAGGCTATGCGGGATTTTTCTAATGGTATATGCCCCAATGGAGAACCCCTTGAAAGTGGCGATATGAGATATGTCCCCATGATGATGCATATGAGAAACGAGAATGTGATGCATGCTGGGCAGACTTGGAAGGAGAAGGATAATGGATAGCCTATTCAAAGTGGGAGATAGGGTAAAACAGATATATCCCACCTATGAGACTGGTACAGTGGTTAGAGTTGATAAGCCTACTCTCAACCCTCACTGTATCCTCGTAAAAATGGATGGTAGAATTTCAGGAGAAGATATCAAGGTGTTTCAGCCAAGCCATATAAAACTTATATCAAAGGAGAAGGATAATGGACATACTAACGGATGAAGAACAAACCAGAGCATTTAAGGATATTCCATTCGCTGACTTAAGGGGTAAAGAAGCAAGGGACACACTGTGCAAAACCCAAGCCCTCAAGACTAAGGCATGGATAAAGGGGGAGTTGGAGAAGCTACCTCACACAGAGCGAACCCTTAGAGGTAGGCCAGTTCTAAGTTTCTTCAAAGACCAGTGGGATAACTTCTGGAAGGAGGACTAAATGAAACTAAGTGAACTGAGGCTTACACCAGAGGATATCAAGGAACTAGAAAAGACCGTTGCTTCGGCAAGGTTCGTTTTGGGGTCAGGGGGTTTATTACTACTCGAATCATCAAAAGAACATTACAGGTGTATAGTAAAATATCTAGAATATCTCCAAAAGCTAATAGACAGAGGGGATATATATGTGAAGACGGGTATAACTTATTACGCATCTTCTGAATATCCACCTGTTGATGAGTATATCCCCCTATCTGAATCGGGGAAAGAAATAATAAAGGAGGAGCACAATGATTAAGGTAATACTCAGGGACAAGGAAATAATAGGAGACTGGGACTCGTACTCTGTAAGGAAGGAGGTAATACCTTCTGGTGCGTGTATAGCCACATACCTAGAACTCAAGGGGAGGGAGGGTACAGCCAACTTCAAGTGGGACGAGGTAGTAGCCTGGTTCCAAGCAGACTCATTTGACACTGTGCCTATGGTACCGGAATCCCCGGTAGTAGACAAGGCGACTACTGACATTGTTAAGGACATAGAAGTTAAAGGAAAGAAGGTATAGAATATGATTAATCTTATATGGGGGAAGGAGGGCTCAGGGAAGTCTTCACTGGGGTTGACTTGGCCAAAGCCGCTGTTCCACATGGAACTTGACCTGGGAGGATTTGACAGGGCCTCGTGGAGGCTACCCAAAGATACAAGGATAAAGCGATGCGAGATTGGGGAGGACATTAAGGGTATCAATTGGGCAGACTGGGATATAGTTACCAAGCCGTATCCTATCCCTATGCAGCTGGAAAAGATGCTGGGCGCACAGACAGTCAAAGATGGGAACAAGGTGTCTATACGCTTTCCTAGGCGTGTTATTGGGTACAGGGAACTGTGGGAAGATATTATCATGGACTATGTAACAGCCTGCCAGGTTTCTGGACTCAAGACTATAATGCCAGATTCCTTTACGCAACAGTGGAAAATCTGCCTGGCTCCAAGCACAAGGATACTCTACACAGACCTTACTTGGAGGGCGATAGGCGAGGCCAAAGTTGGGGACAAGCTCATAGGCTTTAGTGAATATATAGAGCCCACAGGAAGAAGACGTCTACGTGAATCTACCATAGAGGCAGTGAAGGAAAGGGTAAATTCGGCTTATAAAATACTGATGGACAATGGGGCATCTGTAATCGCTAGTAGAGAGCATCCTTGGCTTAAGGTAATGTCTGAGCGAATCTGGGACAGTCTGAGCCAAGCTTGGTTTCTCAAAGAGCAGTGGGTTATGACTGAATCTCTAAGAGTAGGAGATAGTCTTCGTTTTATGTGCAAACCTTGGGAGACAGATACATCATGGGAGGCAGGATACCTAGCAGGACTGTATGATGGGGAGGGCTGTGTAGATTCCCCGAAGGCACTAACACTATCCCAGAAATCAGACCCTGTAATTACATCACTAATTAGTGCTCTTGAGTCAAGAGGATTTGAGAGCAAAATGTACGACAAGTCCAGCAAGGGTGGCTACACGATAAGAATACATAGTAAGGATGAGATACTTAGATTCCTAGGAAGTATAAGGCCATCAAGACTTTTACCAAGGGCTGCAGAAGTCTGGGGAGGTAGAACTGTCAATGGGGATAATCACCTTGCCACTATTGTTGGAATAGAGCCTGTTGAAACCACCGAACTTATAGACATTAAAACAAGCACAGCTACATTCATAGCTGAGGGACTGTTCTCGCATAATTGTCATACGGCGCACCTGCAGGATAAGCAGGAGATTCAAATATCACAAGGTATGAAAGATACTGACAGTAAGTTCAGGGAGCGACTTACGCCTATGGAATTTCCTAATGATAAGATGAGGAGCTTTCTCTATACCTCAACAAGCTTCGGTAAGCAGCTGGTAATCACCCACTACCCTACGGATGTGTATGCTAATAAGGTTACGGATAAGGGGGTGGAGAGCTATGCTACAGGAGAGCTGACTCCAGAGGGCTTCAAACATACAAAGGAACTGGTGGATATAATTATCTGGACATACTCGGACAAGAACCAGCCAAGGGCAAAGATTGGGGATAAGTGCGGGCTTGCTGGTATGGGGATGTCTGCATGTGGACTGGAACTTCCCTATGCCTCCTATGAGGGGCTGATGGAACTGCAAGAAATATTGAGGGGGTAGGATGATGGAAGCTAAAGACACAGTGATAGAAGGTACTGATATAAGAATGTGGGTAGTGGGGACATTGATGAGTAGACGATATGGCACTGTGGAGAAACTTTCCACGGATGTTAGCGAGAAGTTGCGGGAACAAGCCGAGATATCCTTTAAGGCCGGTACAGAAGAAGCCTTTACTCGGTACAAAGAATCACCTGAATATAAACTGGATTTGATGAAAGCTAAGTCGGCGGGTATCAAGGAAGTGGTGGAGAGTCTGCGGGACTTGTGGACTGATGGGGCGATTACATTCTTAGATAGTGGCCCATTCAGAGGCAAGAAACTGTGGGCTGTTCCTTATGAGTTATTTCAATCCAAATTAAAGGAGTGGGGAGTGAAGATGGAAAGTAGATACAGCGACAGCACCCCGGTACAATGTACTGCCTGTGGCTGGGAGGGGCAAGTCATGGACTGTATTCATACCTTCGAGCTAGTCTCTTATGGCGAGGATGTACATGCTATGGACTTATGCCCGGCCTGTAGATGTGACAGTCTGAAGGAAATAGAGGAAGAAGAATGCTCTTAGTAGATACGGCAGAACCAGAGGAGATAATCAATATGCTTCGTACCGTCACTACAGTAGAAGTCCTACCGCTCAACAATACGCAGCGGGCAGACTACTACTTTGGTGGGGAGGACGGAAGGACACGGCAATTTTGCAGGGTGCAGGCAGGAGAACTATTGGGCGGTATAGACAGCCAAGAGGACGAGCTGCGCCGCTACTATGAGTCTGCAGACGAGAATAACTTAATTATAGAGGGGCTGATAAGTGATGTTCCTCTAACTCGCAAGGACAAGGGCATGGAGGCAGTAAGTGTGAGAATGGGGACTAGGCCAGCTACACTGTTTGCCTATAGGGTAGCACCGACTGGATTTATCTTTGGTGAACATGCGTTTAATGTAAGCTCTAGTCTGTACTATGCTTGGCTGTATCGACTGTACGATGCAGGGGTTCAAATATTCTGTACTGCGAACTACGTGGGGACAGCGAAATGTCTGGCTGCAGTCTACCGAAATAGTCAACGCCCAGAAGAGGAGCACAATACGCTGAATCGCTACTTCATTCCTAGAATCAGTATGAGCGAGAAAGATGAGAATACGAGAAAGAGAGTATCAATACGGGAGCAAAACCCCTTCATTAGAAGCCTGATGGCACTTAGCCTAATTCACCATCTGGATATAGGGGAGAAGAAGGCTACAGTGCTGTACGAGGCTGGGTATAAGTCGCTGCTGGATATTGTCTACGCAAGTGAGAAGGAACTATGTGCAGTACCGGGGATAGGAAAGACTATTGCACAAGGGCTGCATAAGGCAATAGGGCTGGAAGGAGATATATAATGGAGGAGGAAGAGAAAGAACATATGATAGCGCTGTATCTGGTGAGAGAACATACTGGGCAAGGTAATATGCTAGAAGACATGGTGCAAAGAATGGCCAGGACTAGACCACTCTCTGAGATGGCGCATGATATACTAGAATTAGTAAGAAGACTAGATAATATATAAGGAGGAAGATAATGCCTATAGTACCTGGAATCGAAACTATTGTGAATCTGGTAGGAGAACCTCCGCCACTGTTAGAGTTGGAAAGAAAGGAAGTAGTTAAGCAACAGTACTTGCAGGAGTACTGGAATGGTAGATTTATAGCTATGATTCCGTACTGCTATTCCTGCAAAGTACCACTAGACTGGCATACTGCTCCCAGGGATAACTCTACTATGTTCAGTTGCCCAAATTGCAAGAGGATGTGGATAATGCTACCTGAAAAGAAGGAGAAGAAGAATGGGTGAGAGCAAGCAGCCTCAGATTGGGATAGCTATATGTAGACGATGTGGAAGGGAAATGAGAGAAGTGAAGGACTGGGGATGCTATATAGTTGCTGGAGGCTATGCACTGTGTGAGAATTGCGCACCGGCTTACGTCTCTATAGTAAATAATAGGGCGAAGGAGGCTGACTATTATGTTAATCACAATGGCAAGTAAGTTTCTCCTATGTGCAGGGACATGGCTATTGTCTGATGGTATCTATAGTTGGATACTATATCATAAGGCAATAAGCTATAATGGGGAGCACCAGAATTTCTGGAGAGACCACTGGATTAGATTAGTGAGGATAGTACTGGCCTGTGGAATAATAGGAGTAGGAGTAACTATATGAAAGAGTTTGCACCAGACTATAATCGAGATGAGCAGGGGAGAGTATTGTTCCCTTCTGATACTAACTATCGTGCTAGTCTATTCCCAGCCCTAGACCCGACCACTCACGTAGCTAAGGCTAACCTGTGGATGGTGGAGGCACTAGTCAACTATGTGTCCGAACCGGGGGAGTCTATCCTCGACCCGTTTGCAGGGACAGGGACTATACTCTGCGGTATTCCGCTGGGGAGGGATGTTATCTGTATGGAACTGGAGGAGCCGTACCAGCGTATCATTGAGTCAAACATCCAGATGATGAAGATGGACTACCCGGATATAGACGACCATGCGCAGCTTATTCCGTGTGATAGTTTCAAGCTGCTGCCAATACCAGACTATTGCGACCATGCAGTATTCTCACCTCCTTATCCTATGGGCTTGAAGAAGAAGGGAACTATGGATAAGACTTCCCAAGACCTCGGCTATGCTAGTGCTACTGACTATAGTGCTAATCCTGACAACTTCACCAATCTCAATACGTTCCTGTACCATCAGCGGATAGAGCTGTTCTATAAGAAGTGTTTGCAAACTATTCGACCTGGGGGGACTATGACTATTATCATTAAGGATAGGGTGGAGAAGGGGGAGCGAATGAACCAGCCGGACAGGACGGAAAGAGACTGTTTGAGATTGGGGTATGAACTAGTGGGGAGGAACAAGTGGTATGCTAGAGGGGGAGGATATACAGCAGTGAATAAGTTGAAGGGGCTAGAGACTGTGGATGAGGAAGACCTTATAACTTTACGGAGGCCAACACAATGACTGTCCGATACTATGGCCCTAATATAGCTACCAAGGAACTATTCAATAAGCAACTGGTGGAGTCTCCACCACCATTTGTAGCTATTGATGCGGAGACCATTAGCCTGAAGGAGAAACTACCAATAGGCTTTGCGGTAGCCACTGCACCTGACGAAGCCTGGTACTTCCAAACATACCCAGAGCTAGACCCGGAGATAGAGCTTATCAGGCCGCTGCTAGCTAATGGTAAGGTCAAGACGGTCTACCAGAACGCTATGTTCGATGTAAAGGCCTTACCTGCTGCCCTAACCGACTTCACCATAGATGATTCTAATATTGCCGATACGCTGGTCATGGCTCGGCTTTGTGGGGTAGCGAATGTGAAGCTAGGGGAACAGGCATCTGAGCAACTGGGAATTACACTGGAGAATGCTAGTAACCTAATGGCAAAGCATGGGGCAAAGGATATGTTAGGAGTTCCTACAGAGGAGGTAGCGAAGATGTGCGCTTCTCATGCTACTGCCACACTTCGGCTGTTCTTCCATTACCTTCCCAATATGGATACTGAGTACTTCAAAGTAGAAATGGCAGCTATTCCTATCCTAGTAGACATGAGCCAGCGGGGATTAAAGATAGACCAGGAGTCGCTGCTTAGAGAAAGTGTGAGGCTAGAGGAATTGGTGGAGTACTACAGGAATATATGTAAGGAGCATGACTTCAATCCGGGCAGTCCCCAGCAAGTCGGCTATATTATTGCTAAGCGAGGAACCTTCCTGCCTATGAATAAGAGTAAGAAGGGATATAGGACGGATGAGAAGGTACTGCAATTTGTAGATGACCCATTGGCTGCTGTAGTGCTGAACTATCGGGAGGCTAATACTCTTCTAACAAGATATGTTAGACCACTAATAGGTTTAGAAAGAGTATATACAGACTACTCCCTAGATACGGTCATTGGGCGAACTACATCTTCCAAGGGAGGAGAAAAGGAGAAGACTAATCTGCAGAACTGGCCCCCGGAAATGCGCTATATATTCATGCCGGACAGTGGCACCTTTGTACACGGCGATTTTTCGCAAGAACATCTACGCATACTCATGCTGTTTTCGGGGGATAGAAAGATGCAGGAGATATATGCCCAGCCAATGTATCTGCCGGATGGAA
>CAZNXD010000002.1:0-29046 GCA_964576935.1 uncultured Pirellulales bacterium
CGGAAAAATCCTTCGACGTATTTGTCAATGTCAAAGGCGGCGGTACAACAGGCCAATCCGGTGCGACGAGGCTTGGTATCGCACGTGCGCTGAAAAACTATGACCCCAATTACGTCCAGTCTCTGCGTGACGGCGGACATTTGACCCGTGACGCGAGAATGGTTGAAAGAAAGAAGCCCGGACAAAGAGGAGCGAGAAGAAGATTCCAGTTCTCGAAGCGTTAATTTGCAAATCAGCATTTTGGAAATTACAATGGCCGCCGAGTTGAATCTTCGGCGGCTATTTTCGTAAGGAGCTATCCATGATACGAATAGCAATAATCGGAGCCACAGGCTATACGGGTCTCGAGTCAATCGAGATAATCAATCGACATCCACAGGCTGAACTGACTTATCTAACTGCCCTGCCCGAAGAGTGCGGCCATGCCGAGGAAATTTTCGGCCGGCTCAAAGGCAAATGTGACATGCTGATAGAGCCGCTGGATCTGGACAAGCTGGCTGATGTTGCCGATGTGGTGTTGTGCTGTCTGCCGCACAAAGTCTCTATGGGCTTTGTGCCGAAACTGCTCGATGCAGGTGTAAAGGTTGTCGACTTCAGCGCCGACTATCGAATCAAAGATGTAAAAATTTATGAGCAGTTTTATCAGGTCGAGCATACCGACACAGCCAATCTCGAAAAAGCTGTTTACGGTCTGCCGGAACTATTTCGTGAGCGGATAAAAGGCAAAAGCCTGGTTGCCAATCCCGGCTGTTTTCCCACGGGTCTCTTGCTGGCAATAGCACCGCTTCTCAAAAAAGGCCTTATCGAAACTGATTCGATAGTTAATAACGCCGTCACCGGCGCAAGCGGAGCGGGCAAGAATCCGTCAGGCAAGTTTCACTTTCCGAATATGAACGAAAATTTCTTCGCCTATGGAACAGGTTCACACCGGCACATGCCCGAGATGGAACAGATAGCAACCGAGCTGGCCGGCCGCAGCGTCACTATACTATTTCAGCCTCATGTCGGACCCTTCGACCGCGGCATACTATCAAGCATCTATTGCCAGCCAAAAAAGACTGTGAGCAATGACAAACTGAATAAACTCTATCAAGACTTTTACAGCGATGAGCAATTTGTCCGAATTTGTCAGAGCAGCCCGCAGTTAAAAGATGTGGCCGGTACTAACTACTGCCACATTTATGTCGCCGAGGCCAAAGGTAAAATTGTAGCTTTTAGCGCTATCGACAATTTAGTAAAAGGTGCTTCCGGCCAGGCTATCCAGAATATGAACATCATCTTCGACCTCGATGAAACGCTTGGTTTGGAATAATACGCATGGCTGAAGGCACACTTAAAATCGCTACGTGTCAGTTTGCGGTAAGCCGCCATATCAAACGGAACGCATCGCTGATAGAACGCCTGCTGCGGCGCGCTAAAAAATCCAAAGCGGATATTGTGCATTTCCCCGAATGCGCGCTTAGCGGATACGTGGGAGTTGATTTTCCAAATTTTCAAAACTTCGACTGGGAACTTCTCAAGACCGAAACGCTAAAGGTAATGTCACTGGCAAAACCATTGCGGCTGTGGGTTGTGCTGGGAAGCACCCATCTACTGACCCCGCCCAACAAGCCGCACAACAGTCTTTATCTGATTGGTCCGGATGGAAAAATCAAAGACCGTTACGACAAACGGTTCTGCATGAAGGCCGAACAAAGAAAATACACACCCGGCGATCACTTCGTCACCTTCACCATAAACGGTGTCAAGTGTGCGCTTTTGATTTGCTTCGACGTGCGTTTCCCCGAAATATACAGGAAGCTTTATAAGCTCGGCATCAAATGTATTTTCCAGTCTTTTTATAATGCCCGGCAAAAAGGCCCAAGCATTCACTCGCATATTATGCGGCAGTCAATGCAGTGTCACGCCGCGACAAATAATTTCTGGGTCAGCATGTCAAATGCTTCCGGTTACTACTGCCCCTATCCATCGTGCATAATCACCCCGGACGGCAAAATCACAAATCAGCTAAAACAGAACCGTGCGGGAATAATGCTCAACACTGTGGATTTGAGCAGGAAATTTTATGACCCGATGACTGGAATAAGAGAGCTGGCCATAATGGGCAAACTTGACAGCCTGGCGGTCCCCATTCAGGACATTCGCTCGAAAAACAGAAAAACGCTTTGAGAAGGATAGGCCCGGGCCGAATGAATGATGGCGGGAGCGGACCAGGGCATGGAGGAAGGAAGAGGAGGCGCCCCGACCCGCCCCATATATCTATACGATTGAAAATAAAATCGCGTTCATTTAAACTTACATCCCATAGAAATGGCTGCAAATAACGCTCAAAGGCCGATTTTTGTTGTGCCTGTAAAATGAACATGGAGAACCAGGATGGCAAACAATACTACTACAGCGCCGCGGGGATTCCTGGCGGCCGGTTTAAGCTGCGGCATTAAACAATCACGCAAGCCGGATTTGGGCCTGATCGTTTGTCCAACCGGCGCTACCGCAGCAGCGGTTTTTACCACCAATAAAATCATCGCCGCACCGGTAGCAATCAGCAGGCGACACTTAAACAGCAGGACCATATATGCAATCGTCGCCAATGCCGGAAATGCCAACGCCTGCACCGGCCAAAAAGGTCTGGCAGACGCCGTAAAAATGTGTCAAACAGTAACAGATGAGATAGAGGTCGACCCTCACGAGGTCCTTGTCGCCTCGACCGGCATCATCGGCGAAAAGCTCCCTATCGCAAAAATAGTCGATGGGATAAAGAAGGCCTCAGCGAAATTATCAGCTTCGCCCAAAGCTGGTCTCGATTTTGCCAAGGCAATAATGACCACCGACACCAGGCCAAAGCAGGCAAAAAGGAGCCTGACCATCTCCGGCAAAAAGGTTACCATCGCCGCAGCCGTTAAGGGCGCCGGCATGATTGCGCCGAATATGGCAACGACGCTTTGCTTTATCACTACCGACGTTGCTATCCGAAAACCGCTTTTGGCTAAGGCCCTGAAAGACGCTATCGGTAATTCGCTAAATAAACTGACCGTTGACGGTCATCAAAGCACTAACGACACGGCAATAATTCTTGCTTCGGGTCTCGCCGGTAATCGGCCGATAGTGAGCCAATGTCCGCGATACAAAAAATTCGCGGCTGTACTTGCCGATTTATGCCAAGACCTTGCAAAACAAATGGCTCTCGACGCCGAAGGTGCTACAAGGATATTCAAAGTTATCATCGAAGGCGCTATTACGAAGACCCAAGCCGCTACCGCTGCGCGGGCTGTTGCCGATTATGATTTAGTAAAGTGCGCGGTGCACGGTGCTGACCCGAACTGGGGAAGAATCATCTGCGCGGTCGGTAGCTGCGGCGTAAAAATCAATCTGGCAAGACTAAGCTGCAAAATCGGCAATATTACGGTCTTTAGAAACGGCAGGCCCGCCAAATTCAACGCCGCTGCTGTCAGTAGAATCATCCGCTCTAAAGAGCACACTATCACAGTCAATCTCGGCTCCGGCCGGGCGAGTGATTTTTGTTACGGCTGCGACCTGAGCAGAGACTACGTCAGAATTAACGCCGATTACCATACTTAATCATGTAAGAAAATTATTTCTCATGCCGACATGCTTCTTCGATTGATCACCAATGGCGCCGCTTGGTCCAATCGAGACTATAAATTTCAATCTGGCCGTAGTATGGATCGTAAAACTCGATTACTTTGGTTCCAAACAACCTGCACAAGTGGTCGCCTACCGAGTCTTTTCTGAAACCCGGCATCTTCCGAGCAGGTTTCTCTGCCCAAAGCGGGGGACAGATGTGCCAGGATATCCGTACAACGTACTTAAATTTATGTTTCCGGGACCATTTTATGCAATTTTTTAACAGCATTCCTTCATAAATGATAATATATGGCCCGTAAATAAACCTGTCGCGCCCGTACCAAAAGATAGGGTCTGCGTGTACCCTGTCGGTGGGCTTGACCGTCTCGGCAATCTTATCAACAATCCGGTCGAAATCTGCATTTCGCAAACTGAATAACATATTACCAATCTGAGCGGTTGAGATACCGACATATATCACGACTGTGCACGCAGCCAAAACGAGCCCGGGCCGAAACCGCCACCTGAAAGAATATCCCCAGTTTGCCAATCGCCAGACAAAACGTACAACCAGAGCCGTCGAAAACGGTATTATGGCAGCTATGTATCGCGGGCATGAATTAACACTGGCGAACGGCAGAATAATACAATACAGGAAAATGATGCTGGCAAGAAGCTTGACCTCCCTTTTCGAATCAGTCCAGGCCGCTATGAAACTTATAAACATCAAGATACCAAGCGGAAGTAACCTTGGAAAATCGAAGAAATTCTTCCAACGACTTAATTCCTTGATGATAAAAGAACCGCATAAATAATTTGTTTGCATCTGCACCGTAAAACTAACCTCAGGGTGTTGTAAAGCTTTCATCAGATAAATCAAATAGGGAAACAAGATAATAATGAATCCGATTGAACCCCATAGGAACATCCTTTTGAGCGACTTAGAGCGAAGCCAAAACAAAGAAGAAATACCTACACAGAACAAAACAATAACACCATTCGGGTGAGTCAAAGCTAAGACTCCACATATTATGCCGCTAAAAAAAGCTGTTAAGCGTGAGCCGCTTGTAAAATAGAAGGCGAGGAATAAAAGCAAAATAATCCCCAGCGCAGTGTAATGAATCTCGGGCCTTGCTCGCCTGCTGACTTCAAAAAACCATGGATGAATCATAGTCGCCAGGCAAATGCAAAAAGCCTGCCTGTTTCCAAACCATCGTGACATAAGAACAAAGAGGCTGCAAATAGCTAAAGTCGCGAAAAGAACTGAGCCCAATCTACTCGTAAAGATTGTACATTCGGTAAACTTAAAAATTAATGCGGATGTAATGGGTAAGATGATACGGTTTTGAATGAAATGAACATTGATTCCACCAAAGCCTTCTATAAATGGATGAGCTAATTTCCCATTGTGGGCAAGATTCCAAGCCAATCCAGAATCCCAGGCCTCATCTACAAACACACGGGGGGTGCGGTCAAGATACAAAAGCCCCAAAAAAACCTGCACAACAAGCAGCAAGACCAAGCACCATCTGGAAACACTCTCTTTCTCCTCTTTCATAATTTTCTCTAAGATGCTTACGTTCCAGTAATTACCTGAGTTCCACAGTTCCCGGCTCTACCAAGATATCATACAAAGTTTGTGTAGAAACAACAATGGTTATATGAATCCCGAGGTAAATACTGCAGTTCCGCCAAGAGCTATATAGTATTTAACGCCGATTACCACACATAAAAGACGCTCTAAGCAATAGCTTAGGTGGTTTCTAAGACTACCTTATCAAGCAGGTATTTGACATTGCAGGAAATGATATTTTCAGTTTGAGTATTTTTAGTTGTTCTGCTAATCAGAATTCGTTTATCGGCTTTTATCAAATCCGCGATTTTATTTAACCTCTGCAAGTCCCCAAGAGAAGGCGACGAAGTTAATTTAATTTCAATGGCCCAAAGTTCTCTTCCGAAATCCAGTATTAAATCAATCTCGTACAAATCGGAAGTTCTCAGGTAATATGGAGTAAATATTTTATCTGCTGTTTTGAGATTGTTGATTATCTGTTCGACTATAAAACCCTCCCAGCTTGCCCCGACCCAGGGCTGGCTGAACAAATCATCAATATCCCTTACTTTCATCATCGCATGAAGCAGGCCGCTGTCTCTGTAATAGATTTTCGGAGATTTTCTGAGCCGCTTCGAAATATTCGCCGAGTACGGCTCAAGCATCCTAACAAGAAAACAGCCTTGTATGTATTCGAGGTAGCTGTTAATTGTCTGATAATTTAATCCGAGACTCTTTCCGATTTGAGACGCCTTAAAAGTCTGGCCGTGCACGACGGCTATCATTTTCAACAGCCTTTGCGTTGTTATTGGCTTTGCGGGCAATCCCCAGTGCGGCAAATCACGCTGGGTCAGAAGGGTTATATAATCGCTCTGCCAGTGAAGATATTTTTCCGTCGCAAGAATCCCGCCTTCGGGATAGCCGCCATAAAGCCAGACATCGTCAATTTTCTTTTTAGGCAATTCGCTTAGTATAAAAGGGGTAAGCTCGGCCAGTGCGAGTCTGCCCGCCAAAGACTCCGAAACCTGACGCATTAATGACGGCGATACCGAACCCAATAGAAGAAAACGGCCCATACGTCTGCGGCTCTGGTCAATTACAGAACGCAGCCGGGGAAATAATTGCGGCATCGCCTGCGCTTCATCGAGTATTATCAGCTTATCTGATTTGATTACTTGGTCCCATTGCGCATCGAGTTTGATACAGTCGGAATCTGTTTCCAGGTCGAAATAAAGGCCTTTCAGCGATTTAGCCAGAGTAGTCTTTCCACACTGTCGCGGGCCGAGCAAGCCCACGGCGGGATATTTACTTAGCCTGGAATTTATCAATTTTTGCAAATTTCTCTTTATCATATTCTTGCAGATTACAAATTGATTTGTATTTTGCAAGAAATATTTCGGCTTTTTTCGGTTTTATATTCACAATTTTCCATACTTTTAACCTGATATTTCACTACAGAGAACGCGAAGACCGCAAAGCTATTTTCATCAACGTCTTATATAATCCGCGAAAATCCGCGTTTACCCCCTTAGAAATCAAGATTCTCTAACGGGGTAAATCCGTGGTTAATTTCTTATAAACAGTGTTAATCTGTGAAATCTGTGGCTAAATAAATAATTAAGGATTTCTCTGCGGCCTTCTCGTCCCGCCATCGCCGCAGGCGAAGAAGGAATCCGCAGTTAGAAATTAACCAATTAACAATGATAATCTGCGTCAATCAGCGTAATCAGCGTCTAAATTTAATTCGTGGTTTTGTTTTTTGGAATTTTCTCAAAGCAATTCTTGACAAAGCGGATTGAGGGGGTATATATTTCCACCTTAACAGAAGAGAAGAGGAGACATCGGGAGGAGCTGTTTTCCTTGTCTTGTCTCGTGTAGTTAAAAGCTGCGCAATTATCGCAGGCGAAAAATGTATGCGCTTGCCATGTGATACGCGAGAAAACTTTTTTGAGGAGGAGAAAACGTGAGAAAACTATATTTTATAATCCTTGTGTTAATTTTTGTAACGTCTATTAGTTGGGCAAACACAATTCAGATTGAGTCAAATATTCATCATTTAGGAGATGAAGTTCTTGATGATTGGGGTTTATTTGCACTTTGCCCTGAACCAGAAGGAACGTTTTGGATTTCGAACACTTTTGACATTTCTGATCAAGTAACCGGAGATGCTAAAGTTATTCTTGATTGTGTTAACACGGAAGGTTCTTCCATTTTAGTAAATGGGCATGATTTAGGAGAGATACCTCTTTACAGTGATGCGGATGTCTGGCACAGCGACCAAGAGTTAGAATTTGACAGTTCTTTTTTAAATCAGACAAATAACGTGATTCGAATAGAATCATACCATGACGCAGGTAACGACAATTTTGATGATTTCCTTTTTCGAAATGTTCGTTTGGAATATGTTCCCGAACCGGGGACACTTTTGCTGCTTGGCTTAGGCGGATTGCTGCTGCGTAAACACAGGGTGTGATTTGAGCTAAATAATTCACAGCAAAACAAAAGCAGGCAAATTGGTCAAACTTGCCTGCTTTTTTCATTATTCGCCGCGGCTGAACTTCAGAAAAATAACGAGGATTGAGCCTTCTATTGTCGAGAAAATTCCAAAGCACCTCAAAAACGCACAACAAATTGCACAACAGAAAACCTCAAAATTCCGCATCGTAACCATGCTTAACCGACAAAATTGCCAAACCGGTGCACAACAAAACACACATCAAATGCACAACAACTGCACATCAAGCGCACAACAAGTGCACACATACAAGAATGATAAGAATGTAAAGAATGATAAGAAGCATATGGGGTGTGTTTTTCGCTTGAAATCGCAGGCTTTTAGGATAAACTCTGGCATTTCGCCTATTCTTAATGATAGGGCGCAGGGTAATCATAATTTGAAAAGGAGCAAGTAAAATGGTCAAAAGCAGGTTTCTGGTCGGACTGCTATTCACGGCCCTTGCGGCGCCGTGCTTCGCAGCCGAAGGTATTAGCTACCCGCTCATCGCCGGCATTCCCGCGGCATGGTGGATAGCGCCAATTGCCTCTGTTTTAGCGTTGATAGTCGCCTTTTTCTTCTATAAGAGGATGATGGCCGATGACCAAGGCAATGAAAAAATGGTGGAAATCGCCGGCTACGTCCGTGAAGGCGCTTATGCATATCTGAAGAGTCAATACATGGTGGTTTTCTTGGTATTCGTCCTGCTGTTCGTGGTCTTTACGGCTTTGGCTTACGCAGGCGTACAGAATCCCTTTGTGCCGGTAGCATTTCTGACCGCAGGATTCTTAAGCGCGTTGTGCGGCTTTTTAGGTATGAAAACGGCGACAAACGCATCGAGCAGAACCGCTCAGGGCGCCAGTAAAAGTCTCAACGCCGCCCTTCAGGTAGCATTTCGCTCCGGTGCGGTGATGGGTTTGATTGTAGTAGGTTTTGGTCTTTTGCTTATTACGGCGTGGTACCTCATTCTCGATTTGCTCGTTTATACGCCGAAGAACATGGCCGATGGCCTGGAAATTCTCGGTCTGACCTTAGTACCGGCCGGTATGAGTGCCGAGCTCAAACTTGCTGAGATTACAACCACGATGGTCACTTTCGGTATGGGCGCCTCAACCCAGGCCCTGTTCGCTCGTGTCGGCGGCGGTATCTATACCAAGGCCGCTGATGTTGGTGCTGATTTGGTCGGCAAAGTCGAAGCCGGCATACCCGAAGACGACCCCAGAAACCCGGCCACCATTGCTGATAACGTAGGTGATAACGTTGGCGATGTTGCGGGTATGGGAGCTGACTTGTTTGAAAGTTATGTCGGTTCAATTCTCGCCACAGCTGCTCTCGGAGCAGCCCTTTCAGTTGGTATATTGAAAGGCAGGATGACACCGCTTAATGCCGTACTGGCGCCGACGCTCGTCGCCGGTATCGGTATCATACTTTCGATTATAGGTATCTTCTTCGTTCGCTGTAAGGAAGGGGCAAGCCAGAAGAATCTGCTGCATGCCCTTATGAAAGGCACGCTTCTTAGCACAGTGTTAATTGTTGTAGCGGTCCTGCTTATGGCCAAGCTCGGCTGGATTACTCTCGGCATCGCCGGTTCGGTAATCGCAGGTCTGGTTGGCGGTTTTCTCATCGGTCAATTCACCGAATATTACACTTCTGCTGAGTATGGTCCAACCAGGTCCGTTGCAAAACAGGCTGAGATGGGTGCCGCTACGACAATCATCAACGGTCTGGCAACGGGTATGTTTTCGTCTGCCCTGCCGGTTATTACGATTGTGGTCTGCATTTTGTGCGCGTTCGGCTCTGCCGGAGGCTTCAGTCACATAGCCCTTGGCCTATACGGTATCGGCTTTGCCGCGGTCGGTATGCTGTCAACGCTGGGCATTACACTCGCCACCGATGCCTACGGCCCCATCGCCGACAACGCAGGCGGTAATGCCGAAATGTCCGGCCTGGGTGAAGAAGTAAGAAAAAGAACCGACGCCCTTGATTCACTCGGTAACACTACCGCGGCGACAGGCAAAGGTTTCGCTATAGGCTCTGCCGCACTTACTGCAATGGCGCTTCTTGCATCGCTTATCGAAGGCGTGCGTATCTGGATAGGCAGATTAGCTGAGGAAAACGGCGGCAGCTATGCGGTCGGCAGCGTGACCTTCATTAAGGGTGAGGTCGCCGAATCAATAAATGGAGCTGTTGATGTAACCACCGCCACAATGGCTAACTTCGTCGCAGCTTATGACCTTAGCATTATGAACCCCAAGCTGCTGTGCGGCTTGTTCCTCGGCTCAATGATGGCCTTTATCTTCTGTGCAATGACTATGAAAGCGGTTGGTAAAACCGCAGGCGATATGGTCAACGAAGTCCGCAGACAATTCCGTGAGATTGCCGGTATTATGGAAGGCACGGGCAAGCCCGACTACGCCCGCTGCGTTGCTATTTCAACAAAAGGAGCCCAGCGAGCGATGATTGTACCGTCGCTGCTGGCGATATTCGTACCGGTTGCAGCCGGATTGGTTCTTGGTATCGCCGGGCTTATGGGCCTTTTAGCCGGCGGGCTTAGCTGCGGATTCGTACTGGCGGTAGCTCTCAACAACACCGGCGGTATCTGGGACAACGCCAAGAAGTACATCGAGACCGGCCAGTTCGGCGGAAAAGGCTCCGACGCTCACAAGGCTGCGGTAGTCGGTGACACAGTCGGTGACCCGTTCAAAGATACTTCAGGGCCAAGCCTGAACATCCTTATTAAGTTGATGAGTATGGTCAGCGTCGTCTTTTCCGGCGTTATCGTGAAATTCTCGCCGATTATCGAAGGAGCGATTCAGCGGTTGCTTGGCTGGTAATCGCCGCAGGTTGACTTGAACTGCTGTTACATGTAACCTATCGGGGTGGCCGAAACCGGCCACTCCGTTTTTTTATGAAGGATTGCTGTTAATTGGCAAAAAAGACTAATACACAGACACGTAAATTCGTCCTGGCCGCTGCCAAACTAGCCAGCGAACTGCATTGTGAAGATATCGTGGTGCTCGATTTGAAGGGCTTATCGCCGGCTACGGATTATTTCATAATCGCTACAGGCACCAGCAACAGGCAGATGAAAACCGTATCAGACGATGTCAGCGAATTGGCCCGGCAAAGTGGTCTGTCCCGCTTCGGGCGAGCCGGTTACGAGCAGGCCCGATGGATACTGCTGGATTTCGTCGATGTGGTCGTACATATCTTCGATACCGAATACCGCAACTATTACGATTTGGAACTGCTCTGGGGCGACGCTAAAAGATTGAATATTGCCACAGAGGAAACTGAGTAATTTATATTAGCCACAGAGTTCACAGAGGGAAACGAAATAAATGCGTTCTTGGCTACTTAAACTAATTACAAAAATTGGGGAATCCCTAACCGATAAACTGGCGTCATATTTAGCCACGGCGGCAATCTTAGTACTTTCGACGGCTGCGTTCTTCTTCCGAAGCCAACTGACTCGCCAACTCACTATTACATTTCCCCTTTGGGCTTTAATCCTAACGCTTACAATACTTCCTCTTCTCTCGATATTGTTCTATCGCTGGCTTACCAGAACCGGGAAGAAACCTTCTTTGAGAAATGAAAATGATATTAGAAACGCAATTGAGGAATGGGTAAACTGGTTGCACCGTTCAACATGCATCGGGTCGAAATATTACTTTTCTGCCGTTGATAAAAGTCTTGGTCTGAAGCGTGGTTCATCACGTAGACTCCTGCCTCGAATAGCCCAGAAGCACAAATATGGCTTGAGAGCCGGTAAAAAGACATTTGTTTTTGAAAATCTGACCGACCAGAATAAAATATTTAATGCACTTGCGAAGTTGCTCAGAAGCAAAAATATAGAAGGGCAGAAGGAAATTGAGCTTGAATGCAAGGAGTTAGCGGACAAAGTTGGTTGGCCTTTGGAGGCGGTGATGGATAGTTTGTTGGCAAAGAAAAAGGATGATGCACCGTTTAAGATAGTAAAAATTGCGAGGGACAGGGTAAAAATAAGTATTATGGAGCTGGTTCTATGAACTAGAGTTTTTCCTCTGTGTCCTCTGTGGCTATAAATAAAAAAGAAAAAAACTCTGTGGCTGATTGAATGAAACCTGTTATTGACATACTCGAAGAAAGAATATCCGCGGCGATGCGTGAGGTGTCTGATAAGGGTGCCCCTGCTATTGTTCGGCCTACAACTGATGCAAAATTCGGCGATTATCAGGCCAACGGTGTGATGGGCCTGGCTAAGAAACTAAAGACCAATCCACGAAAGCTTGCCGAGCAGGTCGTTGAAAAACTCGATATAAGTGATATCTGCGAGCCACCTGAAATAGCCAGCCCCGGCTTTATAAACCTAAGATTAAAACCTCAGTTTCTATCTAAGACGCTTCTGGAGATTAATACTGATAAGAGTCACCTCGGCATAAGCAGGGTCGATAAGCCGCAAAGAATTGTCGTTGATTTTTCCGGCCCGAATATCGCCAAACAAATGCACGTCGGCCATTTGCGAAGCACTA
Source organism: uncultured Pirellulales bacterium (assembly GCA_964576935.1). Classification (GTDB taxonomy): domain Bacteria; phylum Planctomycetota; class Phycisphaerae; order Sedimentisphaerales; family Anaerobacaceae; genus CAYMOE01. Next base: position 12,146 of record CAZNXD010000002.1, read on the forward strand.
TCATCGGCGACTGTATCTGCCGGGTCCTCGAATTCCTCGGCCATACCGTAATCCGCCAAAACCACATCGGAGACTGGGGCCTACAAATGGGAATGGTGATTTATGCACTGGACAAGTACGGAAATGTCCCGTCATCAGAATCCGGGCTCCTTGAGTGGGACCAGTCTTTAGATCTATCAACATTAGAAGAATACTACCGCAGAGTATCAGCAGATCCAGATGCGAAAGAACCAAGCCGCAACAGAACCGTATTGCTGCAATCTGGTGACAAAGTCACTCTGATCAAATGGAGAAGAGCCAAACAAATTACATTATCAGAATGTTACAAGCAATACATTAACCTAGGAGTTAACTTAAAAGAAAAACATACACGAGGTGAGAGTGACTATAAAGATGATTTATCTGATGTTATTTCAGAGTTGAACAAAAAGAATTTAGCAAAAGAATCTAACAATGCAACTTGTGTTTTTCCTGAAGGATTTAAGAATAAAGACGGTGAGCCGCTGCCATTGATTGTACAAAAGTCCGATGGGGCGTATCTGTACGCGACGACGGATTTAGCGGCGATTCGATATCGTATAAACGAACTAAAAGCTGACCAAATAATCTACGTTACTGACGCAAGGCAGCAGTTACATTTCGATATGGTTTTTGCTGTCGCTGATAAGGCCGGCTGGGCCAGGCGGGAAATGCTGCATCACGTCACCTTCGGTTCGGTACTCGGCGAAGACGGCAAGCCATTAAAAACACGCGAGGGTGAAAATGTAAAACTAAAAGATTTGCTCGATGAGGCAATCGAAAGAGCAAAGTCTGTCGTAGAAGAAAAGAACCCGGATTTATCTCAGGACAAAAAAGACCAAATCGCTCGCGCCGTTGGCATCGGCGCGGTAAAGTACGCCGACTATTTGAACAACCGTACAAGCGATTATGTGTTCAGCTTCGATAAGATGCTTGCCATGGACGGCAACACCGCGCCGTATATGCAGTACGCCTACGCCCGCATAAAATCAATCGAGCGAAAGTCTCAGTCCAAAGATGTGGATATCGAGACCGAGCTGGCCGGTATTAAAAAACTTAATTTGACCAAGCCGGACGAGCTAGACCTAGCAAAGCATCTGGTTCGTTACGGTGAGGTGATTGAATCGTCTGCTGTGGACTATCGGCCGAACTATTTGACAAGTTATCTTTACGAGCTGGCTCAGAAGTTCAGCGGCTTCTATACCAACTGTCCTGTTCTCAAAGCTGAACCGGCTAAAAGGCCGACGCGACTTTTACTTTGCGATTTGACAGCCAGGACAATCGAACACGGCCTGAACAACCTGCTGGGCATCGAAGTCGTCGAACAGATGTAGGAGGCAATTCATGAATATCGTACTGGAGACCTTAAGCGTAAGTACCGGAAAAAGAAATGACCTGATTGACATAACAGGCAAGGTCGAGTCAATCGTTCGCAAGTCGGGCATCACCGACGGTGACGTTTTAGTTTACTGCCCACACACTACCGCTGCGATTACAATTAATGAAAATGCCGACCCTTCCGTTGTGCACGATATATTGCTGACCCTTGAAGAATTAGTGCCCCATCACAGAACAGGCTATCGTCACGGCGAGGGCAATTCCGATTCTCACGTCAAAAGCTCGATGCTCGGCTGCAGCGAGCAAATTCCAATAAGCAAAGGCTCACTGGTTCTCGGCACCTGGCAGGGTATTTATTTTTGTGAATTTGATGGACCCCGCAGCCGCAAAGTATTCGTCCAAATCCGCGGCCAATGATCCCCAATAAACCTAAAAACCACCATTTTGACCTTAATGGCGCTTTACGCGCAAAAAAAGGCGAGGTGGTGGGACCGGCTGGGGGGGAAACCGGCGTGCCACGCTGCCTCGCCGAGGTTCAATAAGCTGCTAGACGCAGCATTATCTCCAATTATATATCGAATCGTAAGTGTAGCTTAATAACTCCAATCATGGCTGTCAACGAAAAACATGCTTTTTTAACGCACTGCCTTCCCCAGATACTGAGGCATAACACCATTAATATACACGTTTTAATCAGCCAATGCAAGTGAAAAAATCGCATCAATCCGTCATTTTCTCAACCACGCTAAACCGCCCCAAATCCACCCAATAAGGCCCCATAGCATCGGCTGGCGGCTCTGCTAAACAACTATATCGGCTCAGAATTCGTTTTTCGTCTTGAAATATTACCCCTAATTCTGCTATTTTTAGTCCCTCGGCGGCCAAAGGTCATCTTGGTCGAGACAGATATAATATCGAACCAATATGCAAGGAGGCGCTGGGTCCTTTGCGCCAGGTTATGGACAAAATCGAAGATAAAATCAAACGCGTCAAAGACAATGTCCGCGCGGCCTGCGACCGGGCCGACAGGAAACCCGATGAAATCACGCTTGTAGTTGTCACCAAATCCGCAGATATCGATGCTGTGAAGCACGTCATAAACCTCGGTATGACCGACCTTGGGGAGAACAGAGTCCAGCAATTAAAAAAGGTTTCAGGCCAGGTTAACGAGTACCTGCAGGGTTCATCTGGCAATAGCGTTACCGCTGATAACATCAAGTGGCACATGATAGGTCACCTGCAGCGTAATAAAGTCCGCCAGGTGCTGCCTATCGCATCTCTGATACACTCGGTCGATACGCTTCGGCTGGCTGAAGAAATAAACTCTGCCGCCGCAAAACTCAATTTACGTCCTAAAATACTGCTCCAGGTAAATACTTCCAATGAGCCTCAAAAATATGGCGTGCCCGTCGGCGCGGCAACTCACCTGGCCGAGCAAATTGAAACATTGCCGAACCTGGAACTTATCGGTCTTATGAACATGTCTCCACTGACCCACAATAAGGACGTTGTTCGGCGGTGTTTCGCCAGGGCAAAAGAGCTGTTCGTGGAGATGAAAGGCGAAAAAATAGTCGGAGCAAACTTCTGTGAATTGAGTATGGGAATGAGCAGCGACTATGAAATCGCCATAGAGCAGGGCGCGACAATCATTCGCATAGGCTCAGCCATCTTCGCAGGCTAAGACGCCCGATTTCGGATTTATTCCGCTAACACCCCTAAACCGGAAAATCTGGCAAAGTACCCCCCCTGATAAGCCGAAAATCTCCCTATGTCCGGACACGATTGAATCGTCCACGGGTCCAATAAAAAACAGGCGAAAATTGTAAGTACAATGGCAAGAGCCGAGTCAACAACTGCTGACCAAATTCCTACCAGCTTCACGGACGTTCTATATCTAACCGACAAGCGTCAGATAGCCCCTAAAATCAAAAAGCTTTTCAAACAGCAAAAGCTCTCATATCTAACGCTGCCCGTAGGCAAATTTTCCGAGATAGTACACCGGCTCGATTTAGTGGGAACCGTCATCGTTGACATACTCGGAATTGAGATTTCCAAACCCCAAAAGCTCGCTCAGATAATCGAGTCACTCGAGCAAAAGAGCATTGGCGTTATCCTGCTCAGCACTCAGAATGATTTAGCACACGGAAGTACCCCGCTGCCGTCGGGCAAAAACAATGTCATCAGTGACACAGCTAATACGGTGGACATTAATGAGCTATGGGTAAGAATCAGCGTCAATCTCGCGTACCGAAAAAAATCACCGGGCATGGTAGTCAAACCTGCAAAGCCGCCTAAAAAGAGTATCACCACCTGCAGCAACCGACTGGCGTACCAGCTTAATGTCACCGAAGCATTGGTTGACAACTTGTCGGAACAGCTTCGTCTTGCCGGTCTGGTTCAGCGCGATTTTCTGCCTGCACAATTACCCAACACCGACAGAATTAAATGGGCCACCAATTTTCTGCCTGCTGAATGGGTCTCGGGGGATATCTACGACATTGCACGACTTGATGAGCAGAACATTGGTTTCTATGTCGCCGATGTGGTTGGTCATTCGATGCCGGCGGCACTGTTGACAATCTTTCTCAAACAAGCACTGGTCATGCGGCAGACCCTCGGTAACAAGTATCGAATATTTAAACCATCCGATGTGATGAGAAATCTCAATCTTAGAATGGCCGGACAAAAGCTTTCCGGATACCAGTTCGCGACCTGCTGTTACTGTTTGCTAAATACCGAAACGCTTGAAATGACTTACGCGAGGGCCGGCCATCCATATCCTCTGCTGATAAGAAACGGCCAAGTCAAACAGCTCGAAATACGCGGTTCTTTACTGGGCATATTCGAACAGGCTGAATACGTCGAGCAGAACGTGCAGCTACAATCCGGCGACAAACTGATTTTATACTCCGACGGCGCTGAACCCTTCATCGGTGCCTTCGACGACAAACATGGTTTTGAATTCACCGAAGAGTTTCTGGATATCGTGCAACTTCCAATCACCGAGCTGCTCGATAGATTCAATCTTTTCGCCCAGCAACGGGAAATTGACCCTGCTGAAATCGACGACATCACCCTCGTAGGCCTCGAAATAATCTAACCCTTTCTTACGGCCCTTGGCCGACTCGGCCACCCATACAAGATTCTTGCCAATAGCCTCCCTTGTGAGTATACTTTCCTGCGCCTATTTAATGAGCCGTTATTATCACGAAAGGACTCATCATGGCACAAAGCGAAGAAGATTTGCAGAAAATCGAGCAAATCATCAAGCTTATGAAAAAGAACGACCTGATTGAGGTCGAAATTCAGCACGGTGACGAGAAGATTATGCTGAAGCGCTCCGGACCGTCGCAGCCGATCGTCACGGCTGTGCCGCTGGTTGGTGCTGCGTCGCCGGCAGCAAATGCAGCCACGCCGGCCCAAGCTCAGCAAACGCCGACCGCCCAGCCAGCCAGTGATTTGGTTGAAATAAAAGCGCCGATGGTGGGAACATTCTATGCTACGCCAAGCCCGGATTCCGAATCTTATATTGAGGTCGGCTCGCACGTCACAGAACAGACTGTTGTCTGTATAATCGAAGCCATGAAAGTCATGAACGAAATCAAGGCTGAAGTAGAGGGCACTATCGAGGAAATACTGGTGACCAGCGGTCAGGCCGTGGAATACGGACACCCGCTTTTCAGAGTCAAACCCGATTAATCTATTTCTTACACGATAATATGCTATCAAAAATCCTTATCGCAAATCGCGGTGAAATAGCCCTTAGGATAATCCGTGCCTGCCATGAGCTCGGTATCCAGGCGGTCGTGGTTTATTCCGAAGCTGACAAAGACGCACCCTATCTTCAACTGGCCGACGAAGCCATTTGTATAGGCCCGGCCAGCCCGGCTCAAAGCTACCTCAACATCCCTCGCATAATAAGTGCCGCTGAAATCGCAGACGTCGAGGCCATTCATCCGGGTTATGGATTTTTAGCTGAGAATATTGAGTTCGCCCAGATATGCCAGGACTGCGGCATAAAGTTCATCGGACCGCCCGTTGAAGCCATGAAACTGCTCGGTGACAAAGTTGAGGCAAGAAAGCTCGCGCAACAGGCGCATGTGCCGGTTTCACCAGGCTCTGAAGGAGCTGTCAACGACGAAAGCGAAGCCCTCAAGCTGGCAAACAAAATCGGCTATCCCATTATGATTAAAGCTTCCGCCGGCGGCGGCGGCAGAGGCATGAGAGTGGCTCACAACGACATCAGCTTCCGTCAGGCCTTCGGCGCCGCAAAGGCCGAAGCAGAAGCTGCCTTCGGTAACGGCAGCGTTTATGTCGAAAAATGCATCGTGGAACCAAGACACGTTGAAGTTCAGGTCTTAGCTGATTCGGCCGGTAACGCTCTGCATTTCTTCGAGAGGGACTGTTCCATCCAGCGTCGCCACCAAAAAATGATCGAAGAATCGCCTTGCCCCGTGCTCAGCGAACACGACAGAGAACAGCTGTGCGAAGCCGCCCTGAAAATCATTAAAGAAGCTAAGTATGTAAACGCCGCAACTGTTGAGTTCCTGCTCGATAAGGACAATAATTTTTATTTCATCGAGGCGAATACGAGAATCCAGGTTGAACACCCGGTCACCGAAATGGTAACAGGCCATGACTTAATCAAGTGGCAGTTAAGAATCGCTTCCGGTGAAAAAATAAAGTTAAGCCAAAGGAAGATTAAGCATAGCGGCTGTGCCATCGAATGCAGAATCAACGCCGAAGACCCCCAGAACAACTTCGCCCCCTCACCCGGAACCATCACCAGATATATTCCGCCGGGCGGCCCCGGGATACGCATCGACACCCACGTATATCAGGGCTACACTGTTTCACCGAATTATGACTCAATGATATGCAAACTTATTGTCCACCGACCTACGCGAGCCGAGGCTATCGAGACCATGAGGCGAGCTCTAAGCGAGTTCGTCATAGAACCGCTCAAAACAACAATACCGACCTGTGCCGACATCCTCGCGCATAATCTCTTCATCAAAGGCAACATTGATACCGGCTTTATTGAGAGGAACTTCTAAATAACGTAGAACGGCTCGGCTAAATCGCTATAATAGCAGCAGCGAAGCGGAATCGCGGGAAGGAACTACATAAATGGTATCTAAGAGTCAATTCGATGAAGAGATGCACAATGTTGTGGACCAGCTTATACGGCTGTACAAGCCGCAAAAGGTAATCCTTTTCGGTTCGCTTGCTGAAGGGCATATACACCAAGGAACGGATATCGACCTTTTTATTATAAAAAGTGATGTTCCGGAGCTTGGCGTAGATAGAATTCGTCAATTGGACAGCCTTATCAAATACAGCTTAGCCACCGATTTTATTGTATATAGGCCGCAAGAGCTCGACCAACGGCTAAAATTGGGCGACCCGTTCATAAAGAACATCATTGATACAGGGAAAGTACTTTATGAATCCGCCTGAAATCAGCAAAGAATGGCTCACAAAAGCTCAGGAAGATTACGGCTTTGCTTGTGCAGGCATCGAAGACACAGATTATTTTGCGCAAATCTGTTTTCATTTTCAGCAGGCCGCGGAAAAATATCTCAAAGCCTTTATTATTGCTAATAAGCTGGAATTCAGAGCGGTCCATAATCTATTGGAGCTACTCGAGACCTGTAAACGAAAAGAACCGGGAATCGAAGAATTAGAACAGGCTTGCCGTTTCCTTAACCCCTTCTATATAGACACACGCTATCCGGTCCATTGGCCCTCTCACTACGATAAGAAAACCGCGATGGAAGCGAAGCAGATGACTGAGAGAGTCAGAAATTGGGTGATAGACTCCATTGACTATTAAGCAAGTCGCTTATCGATAAAGTAAGTGCTTCTTTTTTATATCCACGGATATGTAAACAGTGGTACAGTTGGATGTATGGCAAGTGAGCTTAAAATAACGGATATTAACAAACTCTTGGGGTTATTTCAGCGGCTGGAAAAGTTACTCGACCCGGAACTGCCACCGAAAAACCATCAGCTTTGGGAACAATCTTTACAGCAGGCAGAGAAAGAGCTTGCTGAGAAGCTAAAAAAACGCCAAGCCACGTTTACTAATCCGCCGGGCCGGAATTTCCCACCGCAAAAAACCAGTAAAGTAGAACGTCAAAAAAGCCAGAAACAGCTTGAAGAACGAATTCGTCAAATTGCAGAAAAAAAGTATTGTGAGAAAGACCCTGCTTATGCTAAAGCAGTTGACCAAGCAAAAAATGAGGTGTTCGATACGCTCAAAAAGATAGACCATTCGCTACTGGCTGTTCGAAAACCGCTATCGCAATTTCCCAGGGTCCAGAGCAGCTTACTTGCGGTAGACTGGAAAGAACACATCAGGGGTTATTATAACTTTATGGATAAAAACAGCTTTTCGTATCAACTCAGAGAGGCCATAGATGTTTTAGAATCTCTGCAGTTACAGCTTAAACGTCAGCAACCGACCATACGCTTGAAGATAGGCATTTTGTTTTGGAAGCTATACGAAAAGACCTTGAAGATTATTGTTGATGCAATCGTAAAAAGAATGTGGCCAGAGCACTAACATCTCATAGCTCATCCCTCCTTCACTTTATGTCGGGCCGGATAGGTGAGCGACGAGTCATTTTTCCAAAGCGATAAGGTCTTCGTAAGTCTCCCGTCGTCTTATCACTCTAAAGTCGGCCCCATCGACCAGGACTTCTGCGCATCGGCAGCGTGCGTTGTAATTGCTGCTCATCACATAGCCGTACGCCCCAGCCGTAAAGACCGCAAGCAAGTCACTTCGTTTTACCGGAGGTATTGAACGGTCCTTCGCAAGAAAGTCCGCCCCCTCACAGATTGGACCGACAATATCGACCTGCTCGGTCCCGGCAATTTTAAGGTCTTTGGCCCGCTCGCTCGGTACAAACTGCTGCTCTACCCGAGTCGGCCAAATAAAATGAAATGCATCATACAGGCATGGCCGGATAAGGTCATTCATTGCTGCGTCAACTATCACAAAGCGTTTGCTGCCGCCCTGCTTTAGATATAAAACTTGTGTCAGCAATACACCTGCATTAGCACAGATACTCTTGCCCGGCTCAAGAATAAGACGCAGATTCTTTTCTCTGATAAGCGGGACAATGCCGGCCGCGTATTCATCGGCCGAAGGAACCGTATCCGATTCGTAGTCAGCGCCATATCCACCACCCAAATCGAGTGCTTCAATAGTATGGCCTTGGCTGCGAAGCTTATCAATAAGAGGCAATATTTTCTTGACCGCTTCGACATATGGGTCGATTGTCTTGCCGCCTGTTCCCAGATGTACATGTATCGCGCACAGCTCAACAAATTCATTACCGCCGTACTCGGCAAATACTTTCTGGGCCCTCTCTATGTCAACACCGAATTTTGTTTCTCGCTTGCCTGTCTTTAGAAACCTGTGCGTTTTGTATTCGATGTCGGGATTAACTCTAAGGGCGGCTTTGGTTTTGGTGCCTGCCTTCTGCGTCAGGCGGGTAAGGTTCTCGAGTTCCGCTTCCGACTCGATATTGAAATAGCCTATTCCGGCATCCAGAGCTTTAACAATCTCTTCGTCAGTTTTGCCAACACCGGCAAAGACAATCTGCGCAGGGTCGGCCCCGGCTTTTTGTGCCCGGTACAGCTCGCCGCCGCTGACAATATCAAAGCCGCTGCCGGCTTCTGCAAGAAACCTGAGGATATGAATGTTGCCGCAGGCCTTAACCGAATAGCATACTGTCGTCTCAATCTCACTGTAGGCCCTTTGAATCTTCTGTAGATGGTCCAGGAATGTAGCCTTGCTGTAAATGTACACAGGTGTAGCAACCTGCCCCGCAATCTGCTCAATGTCCACCTGCTCCGCGAACAACCTGCCGTCTTTGTAGCTGAAACGGTCCATGTGCATTCACCCAAAATCCTTAAGAGTTCAAATGAGACAGGCCGCAAGTATAGGCATTTTGAGCAGGATTGCAAGTCGGCTAAATTCTCCTCTCCGAAATCCCGCCCTTGGAACCACCAATAAAAAAACGGAAGGCTTTCCCTTCCCAGAAAAGCCTTCCGTCTTACATAACGTACAGCGGTGATAAATCTCACCTGATGCTTTCGCTATTTTTTCTTCTTGGTTTTCCTCTTGGCTTTCTTCTTGGCTTTCTTCTTCGTTGCTTTTTTCCTTTTCTTCTTTGCTACTTTCTTCTTTGCAGCTTTTTTCCTTTTCTTTGCCATTACGCTTCTCCTTTCAGCGAGTTTAAGCAAACCTGTTTCAATGACGGTGAAAGATTTCCGTCCATTATTTCACCGCATATAAAATTGTCAAAGACACTAACAGCAACTATTTGCTATATTTTATCGGCCAGTACACTAAAAATACTCCATAAAAATTTGGTCTGTCAGCACTTCCAACTCTTTTTAAAAGCACAGTTTACTCTCTTGCTGTTCGCTGTTTCAGTCAACGGCTTGTTTCTTCTGTTGCAAGGCGGTGACTCCAATAACAATCCGATTCAACCCTGTGCTTTATGAAATCGCATAATACATGGCATTATTAAAACTGCAATATTTTGCATCTATAGGCTTTTTCAACGCTTTTTACGGCCTAAAGCAAGCAGCGCGCCCTTTGTCAATAAGTCACTTTCAAATTAACCGTTAATGCATTGCCATGCGCTGCAGGATAACCTCGTTTATGAACAAAAGAACAACAAATCACTCGATTACGAGCCGTGAAAATTTTTTAAATTTTTTTCGTGAAATTTCTCAAACAATCCACAAAATACCTGTTAGTTTCTATGAAGAAAAGAAAAATAGCCTTATTTGGTGGAACATTCGACCCTATTCACTTAGGCCATACTCACGTTGCATCTGCAGCTTGTGAATTCATAGGCGCCGACAAAGTTATCTTCATACCGGCCAAGCGCTCGGCTCTCAAAGAATCCCCCCCTGTAGCCAGCGACCAGGAAAGATTGGCAATGGTCTCGCTTGCCATCACCGATAATCAGAAGTTCGAGTCAAGTGACTATGAGATGCAAAAACCCGCTCCAAGCTATACACTCCAAACCGTTCGCCACTTCCGCAACCAATACGGCCCGGACGTCGAAATTCACTGGCTCATCGGCGCCGACAGCATCAATGACCTGCCGCACTGGTACCAAGTCGAAAAGCTCATCGATGAATGCTGCCTGAGCGTCATGTGCCGGCCGGGATATGACATCCCCGATTTCACCGAGTTTGAAAAATTCTGGGGCAACGCTCGAACTGAGAAACTCCGGCGAAATGTAGCCAAGACTCCCCTGATCGATATCAGCAGCACCGAAATTCGTGACCGCCTTGCTAAAGGATCAGATGTCAGAGATATGCTCCATCCCGCGGTGGCTAAATATATCCAGGAACACGGCCTTTATCAAATCCCGCGCAGCTAAGTTCGAATTTTAGCTACGTGCACCAGCCAGTCATACCAATCGTTCATCCCCTTACCGGTCTTGGCCGATATGCAGAAGATTTCGATTTGCTCGTTCAGCTTGCGAGCATCGGCCTTTACTTTATCTACATCAAAATCTACCAATGCACCACTGTCCAGCAAATCAATCTTGTTAATCAACAGCACTTTTGATTTCGAAAACAGTGCCGGATACTTCACCGGCTTGTCATCACCTTCAGCAACCGAAAGCACCGCAATTTTACCGTCCTCGCCCAGCTCGAATGCCGAAGGGCAAACCAGGTTGCCAACGTTCTCTATGATAATCAAATCCAGCTTTTCCAAAGGCAGCTTATGTAAAGCCGTATTTACCTGAGCCGCTGAGAGATGACATGCCCCTTCGGTATTGATTTGAACCGCCACAGCCCCTGCTGTGCGTATCCTCTCAGCGTCCAGCTCGGTCTGAATGTCGCCTTCTATTACACCGATGCCCATCTTATCTTTTAACTCGCCGACTGTCCTTGCCAGGATACTCGTCTTACCCGAACCGGGTGAGGAAATCATATTCAGGCAAACTTTTTTCTGCTGCGACAGCAGCTGACGGTTCCGTTGCGCATATTCCTCATTGGCGCTTAGAATCTTTTTTCCAACCTGCACTCTTTTATTCATAGCTTTACCCAATCTCGAATTCTATTTCATCCAGCAGCAACGGTGCATCCGGCAACAGTTCAAACTTATCGCTGTTGCATTGCCCACATGTCGGATTGGCAATTTGAAAGTCAAACTCTGCTTGGCAGTGGCGGCATTTTGCTCTAATGGGTTTATGTTTAATCTCAAGTCGCGTCTCTTCGCAAACCGTCCCTTTGGAAATAGCCTCAAATGCCATACCGAGAATATCATCGTTTAACGCATTAAACGTGCCGCAGCTTACCTTCGCCAATATCGGCCGACCATTCTGCTTCGCTGCCTCGGCACATATTGTATTGAGCAAACTCTGCGCTACCATCGATTCATGCATCAGCAAATCCTCGGAAGTTCCCGACCGTATGGCATCTGCACAATTCTTCTGCCGCCCACTTTGGTTTTTAGCTCAACCAAAGGCTCAACATCCGTCTTACACATTTGCCCGATTACACAGGCGCTCTTGCCCAACGGATGCGCTTTGCAGGCTTCAACAAACTGCTCAGCCGTCTTGGGCGATACTACCGCCACGAATTTACCTTCGTTGGCAATATTAAGCACATCAAAGCCAAGCACATCCGCCGCCGCCTGCACCGTCGGATTAATGGGAATATCAGCCTCATTAAGCTCAACACTTAGCCCAGTTTCTCTGGTAATTTCGTTTAGTGTAGCTGCTAATCCTCCGCGCGTTGGGTCACGCATGAATTTTACGCCCCGAACCTTAAGACCATCGCCTATTATCCCAGCCAGCCCCGCACAGTCACTCTCAAGAGAACTCTTAAACTTGATATCCTCCCGCTGCGAGATGATTGTCATTCCATGGTCGCCAATTGTGCCGCTAACCACAACCACATCTCCAGCGGTTATCTCATCGAATCCCAGCTCCACATCAGCTAGCTTTACCCCGATACCCGCCGTGTTGATAAAGAGCTTATCCGCGGCTCCGACCTCAACGGTTTTTGTATCGCCTGTAACAATTTTAACATCGTTGTCCTGAGCTGCCTTTGCGGCGCTATCCAATATCTTCTCAAGCAAGGCTATCTCAAAACCTGTTTCGACTATCAGTGACAGTGATAATGCGATCGGCTTTGCCCCCGCGACCGCCAAATCGTTTACCGTCCCGCAGACGGCAAGTTTGCCGACATCGCCGCCGTTGAAAAATAAAGGCTTTACCACATAGCTGTCGGTAGTGAAATAAATTCGATTTGAATCAAGCTCTAATTTAGCTGCGTCAGCTAACTCGGTGAGCTGTCCTTTGAGTCGAGGCTGGATTGTTTTGCGAATCAGCTCGTCGGACAATCGGCCGCCGCCGCCGTGAGCAAGCAGAATTCTATCGTCTTTTTCGGTCATTGCTCACGCTGCCTTTTTCGACCATACTTAAACCACGCCGCGCATGTCCCCTCCGAGCTGACCATACAAGGTCCCACCGGTGTGTCCGGCGTGCAGCTCTTGCCGAACAAGTTACATTCGGGCGGCTCTATCAGCCCGCACAATACCTCGCCGCATCGACAGCCGCTGGTATCCTCGACCGGCGTCTCTGTGATTCCAAAACGCTTAAGAGCGTCAAACTGCTCGTACTTGTCTTGCAGTTGTAATGTGCTTTTGTCAATCTTGCCCAGACCTCGCCAGTATCCGTCTGACGGTTCGAAAACCTCCGCCAGAATTTTTTTGGCTGTCTCGTTGCCCTTCTCGGTAACAACCGCGGAATACATCGACTTGAGTTCCGCTTCGCCCCGGCTTAGCTGACGGCAAATCTCGGCCAAACCTTCTATAATCTGCATCGGTTCAAAGCCAGCCACAACACACGGCTTGCCGAAATCATCGACAATTTCCTTAAAAGCCCCGGAGCCGATTATCACACTGACATGGCCGGGGCAAAGAAACGCATCGATATTATTGTTTATTTCCATCAGCAGCGCCCGCATGGCCGGCACAACTAACTTATGGCCGCTGAATACGCAAAAGTTTTTAATCCCCTGCTCTGCTGCCTCTTTGACAACCACCGCCGTCGAAGGTGCAGTCGTCTCAAATCCCACCGCTATCAAAACAACTATTTTTTCAGGATTGTCTTTGGCCAACTGCAGGGCGTCTTCACTGCTGAGAACAACTTTAATATTTAAACCGGGCTGCTTAGTCTCAAGTGAGCCGCTCCTGCCCGGTACGCGAATCATATCACCATAAGTGGCGATGATGCAGTCATCATGCTCCGCCAGTTCGAGAACGGTATCGATATAGCTCTGGTCGGTGACACAAACCGGACAGCCCGGCCCCGACAGAAGTTTCAGCTCTTTAGGAAGAGTCGCTCGTATCCCGCTGCGAAATATGGAAACCGTATGCGTCCCGCATACCTCCATTATGTTTATCCGCCTGCCAAGAGTCTGACACGCCGAATCCATCAATTCCTGTGCTTTGTAAATTCGCTCGAGCATTTACTTATATCTCTCGATACCTTAGCTAACCCGAAATCTTTTTATCGGTCTCCATAAATTCGTTTATCTCGGCAATTAATTGCCAGGTCTTCTTTGCTTCCTCTTCATCCACTAATGAAATAGCAAAGCCGGCATGCACCAGGACCAGACTACCGAGTTTAGCATCGGGCAAAAGCGTGGTCTTGGCGCGGAATCGGTTGCCCATCGCATCGACAACTGCGTTGTCACCTTCCAGCTCAACGATTCTTGCCGGCACCGCTAAACACATTCTTTATACCTTATAATTTCTTTGCTGCTATCGCAGCTTGGCCGAGCGATATCCCGCCATCGTTACTCGGCACGAGGCGGTTAAATAATACGTGAAAATGCGCCTCCTTCAACAGCTTTATCAGCCGATTCGTCAAATACCGGTTGCAAAATACCCCGCCGCTAAGGGCGACTTTACCAAGACCGCTCTGCTGGCGCGCCTTCCGGGCCATTTCGCACAGAGCCGCTGCAAGGCAATTATGAAACTTCGCTGCGACCACCGCCGCTGATGCTCCATCGTGAATATCAGCAACTAATTGCTGCATCATTTTACTCAAATCTAACTGCTTCGGTTCACTGGATATTTCTGTTATCTCGAAATCGTACGACTGTTCAATTTCTCCGTCAGCCGCTGCTTCGAGTGCCATCGGAAGTTGTGCATCGAAGTGATTGTAGCTGCCCAGACCAACCATTGCCGCAACAGCATCAAAAACTCGTCCCAGGCTCGATGTATTTACGGTGTTTATCTGCTTTCGAATCTGCTCAAGAATCAACTTTTGTTTCTCAATACTCGGTTCAATTTTTTCAAGAAGCCATTCAAACTTGCCTAACTCGAACTCGTCACCATATGCATGGCTCAATAATGCGAGCATCGGCCGAATCGCTTCCTTTGCCGCCGAATCACCCCCCGCCAGCGGATAATACTTCAGATGTCCGAATCGCTCGAATCCTTCGAAATCGGCAATCATACACTCACAGCCCCATATAGCGCCGTCGGTTCCATATCCCGTACCGTCACATTCCAGGCCGATGACTTTCTCATCCAGACCATGCTCAGCCAACACTGAAGCGATGTGCGCCCAGTGATGCTGATCCTTTATCAATTCAACATCTTTCAAAGACGCAGCATACTGACTCGAAAAATAACCGGGATGCAAATCGCACGCTATAACCTTCGGCTTTACTTCAAAAAGCTGTCCCAGATGCTCAACGGAATTAATATAGTGACGATAAACGTTTACCTCTTCCATATCCCCGATGTGCTCGCTGACGATAAGCTGGTTGGCCTTGACATAGCAGAATGTATTTTTCATATCCGAACCGGCCGCGAAGATGTCCTTATCGCAATTCCGTTCAATTGCTAACGGTGCTGGCACATATCCGCGTGCTCGTCGTAATAGGACCGGCTCACCGTCAATAAAATGCACAATCGAATCATCCACCTGCCGGTAGATTTGGCGGTCATGCATTAAAAATGCGTCAGCAACATCACCCAGCCACTCCAAAGCCTCTTCGTTTTCGCATATAAGTGGTTCATCCGATATGTTTCCGCTGGTCATCACCAATACATCCAGTCCTTCTGCAAACAACAGCCAATGAAGCGGCGCATAACAAAGCATAAATCCAAACGTACTTACCCCTTCAGCCACCGAGGGCGCTATTGTGTTGCCCGGCTTCTTGGGTAACAGCACAATAGGACTCTCAGGGCTGGTTAGAACCTGCTCGGCCAAATCGCTGACAGTTGCGTATTTTTTTATTTTCTCCAGCGAATCAGTCATCATTGCAAACGGCTTGGCGTCTCTTTTCTTTCGTTGTCTAAGACGCAGCACCGCATCACTTTCCAGAGCATTGACCGCGAGATGAAATCCGCCGACGCCTTTTACAGCTACAACTTTTCCTTCTCTAAGCATCCGGGCTGTTCGATGTATGACTTTATCGCTGTTTTCTTCGATAGTTTTTCCACTACTGTCGGTGAGCCAAATCTTCGGCCCGCAATCAGGACATGCAACCGGCTGAGCATGAAACCTTCTGTCGGCTACGTCTTTGTATTGAGCGGCGCATTTATCGCACATATTGAAAACCGACATAGTTGTATTAGGCCTGTCATAAGGAATCGTCCTGACTATTGAATAGCGAGGCCCGCAATTGGTGCAGTTGATGAATGGATACCTGTATCTAAAGTCATTTTCGTCCCGCATCTCCCGCAGGCAGTCATCGCAAGTGGCTATATCGGCAGTGACCTGCGAAAGGGCTGTACCTGCCGAATCACTTTTTTGTATGACAAAATCCGTTTCGCCTTCGACGGGTTTGGCTTCTGCGACTTTCAGGGATTTTATATCGGCCAGGACAGGCAGACCTTGGCCGCTTTTGAGCCGGCCTATGAAGTCGGCGACCTCCCGCTTGGGACCCTGTATCTCGATGGTAACACCCTTTGTGTCGTTATAGACGAATCCGGCAAGGGCCAGTTCTTTTGCCAGCCGATATATGGCTGGGCGAAAACCAATGCCCTGCACCTGTCCTGTCAGGATTATTTTTTCCCGTTTAATCAAGGCTGTTGCTCAATAAAACCAGATTTTAAACAAGAGGGTAATAATTATAGCCCATAGGCGCGGCAAAGCCAAATCGCTCCTCGAGATTCCACATCCCTGTAACTTCTTGTCAGGAAGTTTTATTTCTGATAAAATTCACCGCTCACGGGGCCTTGAGCAATAACAGCATAAGGCGGGTAGTGCTTTAATTATTGGTTTAACTGCGTGAAAAGAGACAATTCATTAAGAGATAAGGGAGGTAAATTATGATTTCCAGAAATTCAGCGAGCGGATTTGTTTTGATGGTTTTGATTGCGACGTTCGGGTTGGCGGTTTCGTTTTGTATCGGTGCGACCAAAATATCTTCGGAAGAAGATTCCGTCAACAGGTTGATTATCCGTGCCGACGCTGGCAAAGATACCATCAGTCCGGAGATTTACGGGCATTTTGCCGAGCATCTGGGAAGATGTA
>CAZNXD010000003.1:0-21522 GCA_964576935.1 uncultured Pirellulales bacterium
CGATGGCACGATATTAGGCATGGGACGCGGAGCTGGAAATACGAGAACCGAGTTGCTTGCCGCTCATTTTTCTAAACATCAGGGTAGTGCAATGAATCTTTCAGCAATTTCGGACTTGGTTGAAGAGTTTATTGTTCTTCAGAAGAAATACGAATGGGGTAGCAGTATACCATATATAGTTTCTGGATTCGAGCAGCTCCCCCAGAAAGAGGTTATGGAGTTGACAAGCAAACGTAGATATTCAACCAGATCTATTATTAAGATGTTGCAAGGGAATTTGTCGTATGAGGGAAATCATCCTCATTACCCAAATCTAAACGACTCGAAATTGAAAAAGCAGGAATATCACATAAAAACGGCTATCATTATTGGCGGAGGCAAAACCGCGATGCGACATAATGAAGCGGTCATTGAATATTCAGCACGAGGAAACACGCTCATCATCCATTCAAGCCTCAAGAATGTTGAGAGCTATAAAGACTATGATGGTCCACAAGTTGCCTACCTGGCTGGAGATGAGGCGAGCAAAATGGGCAATGCGGGAAAAGATGTTAATAAAATTCAAGCCTTTATCGTATCTTCTTCACCGAGTATCGAACAGCAGTTGCCGGAGTCTTGGCAAAACAAGACTTTTTCAGTAGATCCCCTATGGACCACTAGCAATAAAGAAGGGTATAATAACGAGTCTCCATTAAACTTGTCATTAAGTATAGCTTGCGAAATGAAAGTTGAAAAGGTGTTACTTGTCGGTTTTGATGGTTATCCAGCCGGAAAAGTTGAAACCAAAGCGCTGGCAGAAGAGGTACAGTTTACAATAGACCGGTTTTTGAATGATTATCCAGAAATCACACTTCATAGCATTACACCGACCCTGTACGAAGTCCCGCAGTCATCTGTTTACGCTTGGCTTGGTAACAAAGAGCAATGAGCCGCGCCTACGAAAAAAAATATTCCGCTGTCGTCTTCGATTGTGATGGAGTGATATTTGACTCTAACGGACTTAAGACACAAGCCTTCCGTAAAGTTTTGTCATCTTACCCAAATGATGTGGTTGATAAATTTATTCAATATCATCAGTTATATGGTGGCATTTCCCGCTACGTTAAGTTTAGGGTTTTTCATACTGATTTCTTAAAAGTTAAAGCCGAAGAATCTCTCATTGAGAGTCAGATTACCAAATTTGGGCAAATCTGCAGAAATCTGTATAAGAGTGCTGAACTTACACCAGGCTGTCTGGCTGCATTAGAGCATTTAGTCCAGAAATATTTGTTATATGTTGCCTCAGGTGGGGCAGAGGATGAACTCAGAGATGTTTTTAAGGATAGAGGATTAGCAGATTATTTTAAAATGATTCTTGGAGCTCCAAAGAAAAAAAGTGAGTGCTTGCGAGAAATTGTGAAATTGAAAAAGTCAAAACAGATAGTTTTTGTCGGTGACGCAAAAGCTGATCTCCTTGCCGCCAAAAAAGAAGGATTATCATTTATTTTCATGTCGCAATTCTCAGATGCAAAAGATGAAATGTTACTTGAAGCTCAACATCATGGTATACCTGTAATTAACACGTTGAGCGAATTGGAAAGGTTGCTTTAAGTGAAAGACAAAATAATAGCATTTCTTCCTTGTCGCAAGGGTAGTGAGCGTGTCAAAAAGAAAAACACCAGATCATTTGCCGGAATTGAAGGTGGGCTTACAAAAATTAAACTTGACCAGTTAATAGCCTGTCCAGAAATTGATGAAATCACTGTTTCAACAGATGATCCAGTAGTTATGTCTCTTGTTAAGATAGCAGCCCAAAACACTGACAAGCCTCTCCATATCAAAGAAAGACCCCTTCATCTTGCCACGTCCAGCACATCTACTGATACTTTAATAAAACACATTCCGGAGATAATAAGCCAAGGAGTCGTACTCTGGACCCATGTGACAGTGCCTTTTGTTGATAATGAGACATACAGTCATGCCATAAGAAGATTTCGGGAAACTACCAACCAGAATAAACATGATTCACTGATGGCTGTAAATAAGGTGCAAACATTCCTGTGGAACGAAAACGGACCGGTAAATTATAACAGGAGCAAAGAAAAATGGCCACGTACACAAACCCTGCCAATATGGTATGAAGTAAACAGCGCATTTTTTATAGCTCCTATCGAGACATATATAATGGAATCAGACAGGATTGGAATTAATCCTTACATGTTTGAATTGAGATTCCCGGAATCTGTCGACATCGATAAAGAAGATCAATTTTATTTTGCTGAGTGGACGTGGCGCTATAGGAATAAAAAATGAGTGTAACTTGCCGAGCGCGCTAGCAACATCTAATATTTGAAGTACTTACGTGAATTAAGGTTGATGTTATGGGTCTCCAAGGCTAAGACATTTAACCTTTTATTGTATCTAACTTTACGGTATTTTATTCGTTTTGGAGCGTATTACGCTGTTGTGCATATTGCAGTAATTACAAGAAGTCTGCCTCCAGAGCACTGCGGTATTGCCGACCATACGACTCTGCTTGCCCACTCACTACGCGCCATAGGACACAAGGTTACACTCATTGCTGGCCGGGGCCAAGCTGACGAAAATTCCTTAATTATTGAAGACCAATGGGGCAAAAAAGGGCTGGAAGGTCTATTGAAGCAATCGGATAGCTTAGCCATAGACCACTTGATATTACAGTATATTCCCTTCGGTTTTTTGCCTGACAAACGAAAGCCTTTCCCGTCCATCAATCACTATCTTTCCTTAAAGAAGTTCTGGCAAACTTGCAGCAAAAAATGGTCTACCTCATTAATTGTGCATGAAACTTATTTTCGCGCCTGGTCATACCCGCCAAGTTGGATTAAGGGCACAATTCAAAAATATCTGTTAAAAAGCCTGGTAAAAACTTCCCACAGGGTTTTTTCGGCGTCCGAATTGTTAGTACAGGAAATGAAACAATGGGGAGATTCTGAGAAGATAATTTATCTTCCACTTGCTTCGCATTTCCCGATTGCCCAAACCAATAGAGAAAAAATGAGGTCTGAGCAAAAAATAGCCAAAGAAGAAATGGTTCTGACTCTATTCGGCGGAGGCAATGCTTTACGAAATTCAAGTTCATACGTGAATAAATTAGATGATTATTTCCACCATAAAAACATTCCCGTTCGCTGGCTTTTACTGGGCGGAATACCACGTAAATGGTTTGATTTTTCATCTCCTGTCCTCTCTCCCGGCCGGTTAACTCCTGACGACCTTTCATCCTGGTTGCAGATGACTGATATTTTTCTCGCGCCTCACAGTTGGGGGCTCGCGGCAAGACGAACTACTTTTCTGGCAGCATTACAACACGGCCTGCCGGTTGTAGGTACTAAAGGGTATATAACAGACCCATTCATGACTCATATACCAGGTCTTATATTAACATCAGGGATAAAAGAATTTTCGGAAGCCGTTATCAGTCTAAGTATCAACCCGAAATTGCGACAGTCTTTAGGCGAAAAAAACAAGCTGTACTATCAGGAAAACTTCGGCTGGGAAAAAATTTCTAATATTACCACTAAGGTGATAACATGAGAATGAATAAATTTTATTTTGCTATTCCAGTAATCACGCTCTACGGGGATTTTGTACTCAAGCGTCTTTTACCATTCAACTGGGCATTGGCTTCTCTATATACGCTGGCTATGATAATTCTTATCGGGATAGTGTTAACTAATAAGAATGAACTTATTCCCAAACCTGCTGCAACGGTAACTCATATGAACTTCTTTGTTTACTACCTCGTCATTGTCTATTGCGTTCTATTTCTAACTTCGTTGGACGTTCCCTTTTTATATGCCCTCACTCACATGCTCTACATCTGCATTCCACTGCTTTATATTCCAATAGTATCCAGATATTGTGCTGAATTTGACTTAAAAAAAATGATCAACATATTTTTATTGTTGATGATTCCAATTAATCTGGCGGGGCTTATTCAGTATGCTATCAATCCCGGCTTTTTGATATCCACGGCCTATAGTGAGGCGGGAGGGATAATACACCGGACTGTGGGTGGAAGCTTTTTCTCGCGGTATCCTTCGATATTTGCCAGCGCCGACCGATATTCCGCCATTGGACTAATACAGTTTTATTTCGCTATAATATTGCTGTTGTCATCCAGGGACAGGACAAAAAACACTTCTCTTTGGATTTATTTTAATCTGATAAGCAGCATTGTTGCTATGGTTATAGCCGGTGCAAGGTCACGGATACTCGTTTTTTCGACGCTGGTCATTCTGATGGCGTTGTCTTCATTCTTAACCTCTCTATTCATATCTCGAAAAAATATCAGCAAACCAGCAATTGCAGCATTAATTATCTTAGTGGTGGGAGTATTGGCATTTGCTTTTAATCCGGGCTATGTAAAAGCGATTACCGAAGCTCCATCCGTCAGATTCCTCCTAACTTCAGTCAAGGAAGGCGATGTCCAAAATCGGGTTGGGAATTATGTTGGACGCACATCATTATCTGACAATATTTCACTGTTTGGCGAAGGGCTTGGCAGTCTTGGTCCGGGCGGTAAGCCCGCGGAAGTGGGCGTTGAATCAATGTGGATTGAATGTGGGTTAATAGGTGGCTCACTGATACTTATTGGATTCAGTGGAATTATGTTCATTTTAGCTTCACTGTCTTTTCGAGCTTTTATAAGAAGCCGTCCTCTTGAATTTTGTGTTTTTGGTTTGCCTGCCTTGGCTTTAATGAGCGGGCTGTTAACAGGATTAACTTCGGTATTTGAACTTTCATCAGGCATCCTGTTAATGTCTGGAATTGGGGGAACGATACGTTATTTCAGCCCAGTTGCTTATTGCAAAAGGCCGTAGCCACATTTCTCTTTTGCAAGGTCATAATTTAGGAAATCAGATAACAACTGCGAACCAATAAGTTAGGACTAAAGGATCGATCATGGACTACAAAAGCATTCATTATCCCGAAAGCAGATTTGGCGGCTTCACAGATATTGATGGAACGATTACATTCTATACAAGAGTTAATGCCCTTTTAACACCAGACTCAACCATTCTTGATGTCGGTTGTGGCCGTGGTGGGCATAAATATGACGATAATGTAGACACAAGAAGGAACCTCAGAAATCTCAGAGGAAAGTGCAAAAAGGTTATAGGTATAGATATCGACGATGCTGCCCGAAACAATCCCTTTATAGACGAATTTAAACTCTTGCAAAATACAGAATGGCCGCTGGCAAACGAAACTATAGACTTATGTCTGTGCGATAACGTTATTGAGCATGTAAAAGATATAGATAAATTCTTCGGAGAGATCCACCGTGTGCTTAAACCGGAAGGCTACTTGTGTTTACGCACTCCAAATATCCTGAGTTACTTTGGTTTGTGTTCTAAAATTATCTTCCCAAAAAAACATCTCGATGCGCTTAGCAAGGTCCAAAAAGGCAGAGAACACCAAGATATTTTCCCGACTTTTTACCGGTGTAACACAAAAAGGAAGCTTTCACGCAAATTCAACGAGTATAATTTTGATGCTTATGTCTACGGTTATGAAGCAGAGCCATCCTACTTATCTTTTTCTCGAATATCCTATGCTTTAGGTGTCTGGCATCAACGATTTGCACCGAATGCGACTAAAATCACCTTGTTTGGTTTTGGCATAAAAAAACAATTAAAGCCGATAAGTGACAAGAATGAGGGCAACCCTGTTGCAGTAGAAATCAGCTCTAATCAGGTAATTGGTACCGGCGGCATACGAAAAAGTAAGGGGCTCATTTATAAGTTCATCTATAGAGTTATTAACACCTATATTCTTAAGCCGTTTGGACTCAAGCTGTCACGCAATATAGGTGATAATCCTGTTGAAGTTATGAAGCGGCTGTTGGCCGATTATGAGGTGTGTCATATTGTTGATGGCGGCGCTTACCGAGGAGATTTCAGCCTCCAAATGGCCAAAGCTTTTCCTCTTGCAACCGTTTACGCATTTGAACCTCAAAAAACATCATACAGACTTCTCTCCAGTACTACTGGAAAAATATCGCAAATAAAAACATATAATTGCGCTCTAAGCTCTAACTCCGGCAAATCAGTGCTCCACACTAATACATCTCCGCTGACCAGCTCTTTATCAAATACCTCTGAAGATGGCTTGCATTACTTCCAGGATTATAATCAACCTGATGGCACTGAAGAGGTGGATGTGACCTCTTTGTCAGATTTCTTGTCGGGCGAGAAAATTTCTGATGTTGACATATTGAAACTTGATTTACAAGGCCATGAACTACAGGCCATTAAAGGAATGTCGGAATTAATTAGCTCGGTTAAACTGATATTTATAGAAGTTCAGTTCCTGGAAATTTATCAAGGTACGCCGCTATTTTCTGAAGTTGAAACATACCTTCGGTCAAAAGGTTTTGTGTTTTATCAATTTACCGGACTTGTTCGAAGTCCCATAGATGGCCGCCTCTTATACGGAGATGCAATCTTCTTTAATCACAAGTATGTCTCTCTACCATAGAAGTGAGTTATATATATGAATTTGTTAGTAGGTATTAAGAGTATACAAGGATGGCTGGCGCCCAAAAAGCAGTCTCATAAACGCCCTCGTTTGCCCCTGCCTTATACATTTTCAGAAGCCTTTCATTATCGAAACCACAAAATATTCGCAATTGTTTCTTCTAATGAGAGCATCCCAACTGAGCCGGTAAGTCCATTTGAACGCATTTATCCACAAAATGAACTGCTGCACGCCTTGAGAAATACAGATTTAGCCCTGTTTTGGGGCGGCCGGGGATTCCCTGCTATCCTGAGACAAGTTCTGTTATCACACCCTCGCCGCCGCGTTATTTTTTGTTCTTATATCTGGCAATTAAGCAAGTTGCCTTCATTAAAAACCAAGCTGTCTGGGATAACAGCAAGAATATGTGCCAACTTTTCAAAAGGCCTTGTGGTCATGACTGATGAGCAATTAGTGCTTGCTAAACAAGTGCTCCCCTCGAGTATTCCTGTTATCAGGTTTATTTGCGGCATTGATACTTGTTTCTATAAAATAAAAGCAAATTATTCAGATATACCCCAGATACACCGGCCTTCCGTTGATAAACTTCTTGCTAAACCCTATGTCATAATGCTTGGCGACCAGCAGCGGTGTAATGAAGATACGCTAAAACTTGTAAAACATAGTGACATTAATTTAGTGCGTGTATGCCGCGAGAAAAAAACGATGCTATGGTTTAACAAAAGCATTCAGAGACACAAGCTTAATGACCGGCTCTTTATCTTCAGAGATATAAGTCACGTTTTCTTACGCTTTTTGCTTCAGCATGCCTCAGCATATTGGGGGCTGGTTGATTCTTCTTGGCAGCCAGCCGGGTGGACCGCTGCCTGTGAGGCCCTTGCAAGTGGATTACCCGTTGTAATATATGAGGGTTTGGTATCACGAGAACTCACACGTCTGGGTGGCGGGGGAAAAATTTTACAACATATACCCAGCAAAGATATTAAGAGCTTCCAGTCAAAACTGGAAAGTATGAGACATGAACATCCACACCAGGAAATATCAAAAAATGCCCGGGATTTCGCAGCGAATAATCTCGACATAGAAAAAACAAGCACCGATTTTGTCAGGCAGATAGAAACGCTGATAAATAATCCCTCAACATAATTCATGAATATCCTTCATGTCATTCGCGACTTATTACCCACAACCGGCGGGCCGGTAACTGCGGTACAGGGCATCGCTAATGCTCAATCCGCTCTGGGCCATAATGTTGCTATTGCTACTACTTACCCTACTGACAACTATAAATTAAAAGGAAATTTCAAAGTTCACGCTTATCCATCTCAGTATAAAAGCTGGTGTTTGTCTTTAGGTTTGGCAAAAGCACTGCCTCGATTAATCTATGAAGCGGATATTGTTCATTTACACGCTATTTGGGAATACCCTGTTCTGGCCGCTGCCAAAATTGCACGAAAATTGGGAAAACCATACATACTGCGTCCTTGCGGAATGCTTGATAAATGGTCTTTGTCACAGAGCGCTTGGAAAAAAAATATTTATCTTCGACTGTTCATGAATTCCATTTTGGACAATGCTGCAGCTATTCATTTCACCTTGGAGGGAGAGAAAAATAATTCATGGTATGGTTCCAATGCAAACAGGAACTTTGTACTTCCAATCGGATTACCAGCTTCGGCATATCAGAACCTTCCGGCATGTCATGTTTTTTTCAAGAGATTTCCGGAACTTCAAGGATTGAGAATAATTCTTTTTTTGGGAAGACTGCATAGTAAAAAGCAGCCTGATGTTATTATTCGCGCATTCCAAAAAGTATATGCAGGTAATCCTGATATTCACCTTGTATTAGCCGGACCCGGAGAAAAGGATTATGTGACAACACTTAAAAGATTAGCCAAAGAATTAAAGGTTGAGAAAAACATCACTTTTACAGACATACTGGTCGGTAATGCCGTGCAAGAAGCATACCGGGCTGCGGAATTATTTGTTTTGCCAAGCCTGCAGGAAAATTTTGGAATTGCCGTTGCTGAGGCAATGGCTGCAGGATGCCCGGTCGTCGTAAGCAATAAAATCGATTTGGCCTTAGAAATTTCAAACGCTAAAGCAGGGCTCGTATGTCTGCCTGATGTTGAATCGACTGCTCAGGCAATGGAGCAAATTCTAAAAGACAAGGCTCTTCGTAATAGCATGGGCGGTAACGGCCGACGCCTTGTTTTGAATGAATTTACCTGGGACAAAATCGCTAACGAACTCCTTTTAGTGAAAGAAAATATTTTGTCAGGAACACGAACAAGTTCAGCTTGGAGATAAGATTATGAGTGTCATTATACTTGGTCTTAACGCATATCACGGTGATTCCTCAGCTTGCATTTTAGTAGACGGCAAACTAATTGCTGCTGTTGAGGAAGAGAGGTTTACACGTATAAAGCACTGGGCTGGTTTCCCAAAAGAGTCAATCAGATACTGTCTTAACAAAGCAGGCGTTACGATTGAAGATGTAGACCACATTGCCGTTAACCGCGACCCAAAGGCAAATTTTATGAAAAAAGCGTTGTTTGCTGTTACAAAACAGTCTTCTCTAAAAACAGTCACCGACCGACTGAAAAATGCGACCAAGATTCTTGATATCCGTAACGATATAAGCAGAGAGTTCGGGGCTAACAACAAAATCAGGGCACATATTCACCACATCGAGCATCATATTGCTCATCTGGCAAGCTCTTTCTTTGTATCACCTTTTGATGAGGCCGCTGTTGTATCGGTAGACGGCTTTGGTGATTTTGTCGGCACAATGTGGGGCCTGGCCCGTGGTAACCGTATTGAAGTCAAACAACGCACTTATTTCCCACACTCACTCGGACTGTTCTATTTGGCCCTTACTCAATATCTTGGTTTTCATAATTACGGCGATGAGTTCAAAGTAATGGGGCTCTCTTCTTACGGCAAAGACGTTTACCTGGACAAATTCAGGAAAATCGTAATTTTACAAAACAACGGCAAATTCAAGTTAAACTTAAAATATTTCATTCATCACTGCCAAGGCGTAACAATGACTTGGCAAGGTGGTAAGCCTGCCATGGGGCCGGTATATTCGAAACAGCTTGAAGAATTGCTGGGCCCTGCTCGCGCCAAAAATGAACCCATCACAAAAAAGCATGAAAACATTGCAGCTTCTATGCAGGCTATGTATGAAGAGGCATTTTTCAACTTGCTGAATCACGTTTACGAACAGACAAAAATCCCGATACTTTGCTTAGCCGGCGGCTGTGCGATGAATAGCGTGGCAAACGGAAAAATATTCGACCGAACTGCCTTTAAAAAGGTCTATATCCAGGCAGCCGCAGGAGACGCCGGCGGTGCTCTTGGAGCTGCGTATCACGTTTGGAATCAGCGGTTGGGTAACAGCCGTGATTTCGTTATGGATAAAGCTTACTGGGGGCCGGAGTTTGACGACAATAGCATTGGTAAAGCCTTAAGCGATAGGCAATCAGAACTGCAACAACTCAACGCCAGTGTCGAGTTTATCGAAAATAAAAACGAGCTATGCAAAAAAACCGCAGGAGAAATCACTAAAGGTCAGGTCGTTGGCTGGTTTCAGGGAAGGATAGAGTGGGGACCGAGAGCTCTTGGAAATCGAAGCATTGTTGCCGACCCAAGAAAGGCAGAAATGAAAGATATACTTAATTCTCGAATCAAAAAGAGAGAGCCTTTCAGACCGTTTGCGCCTTCGATTCTTTTAGAGAAGGTCGGTGAGTATTTTGAAAAGGATTATCCGGACCCGTTCATGATTAAGGTCTATCCCATACGCCCCGAAAAACGCTCTGTGATACCTGCGGTCACTCATGTTGATGGAACAGGAAGACTTCAGAGCGTAGACAAACAGGAAAATCCTCTCTACTGGCGGCTTATTAAAGAGTTTGAAAACATCACGGGTGTTCCCGTGCTTCTAAACACCTCTTTCAATGAGAATGAACCTATTGTTTGTACACCTCACGAAGCGTTAGACTGCTTTTTCAGGACCAAGATGGATGTTTTAATCCTGGGAAACTACTTAATAAAAAGAGCACATGAACAAAAAACATAGCACAGGTGCGCCATTTCTATTGTGACCCAGCTTACGATAACGAATCAATCCGCCTGTTGCCGTGCTTCAATTCGAGATTAATTGCTCTCAGCTTCTCCTCAAAGAACACCCTTTCTGAAATGTCCCTCGCAACGCCCAGATGGGCAATTTCACTGCCTTTTTCATTTCTGATTACACTTTCTTGCACTGAAACCGGAAACAGTTCACCATTTTTACGCTTATGATAATAGCCTGTTTCCCAGCCGCTCACCGGCTGGCAGGCACTATCAATTTCAGTATCCGAAGACCCTTGCCAAAGCATCTTATGTTCCAGCCCAATCACTTCATCTTCTTCATATCCATAAGTCTCACAAAATGACCGGTTGACGAAGATAATTTTCCCCTGTAAATCAGTGATATAAACACAATCGTCTGTCCCGGTCATAGCAAAAGACAAAAGTAACAGCCGCTTCTCGACTCTGCTGTGCCGAATTGCATTTTCCACTGTCACCGGCAAAGCCTTGAGATAATGACCTTTTTCATCTTTCATAAGGTAATCATATGCTCCGGCCCGCCACGCTTTGACGGCAACTTCCTCATCTCCGGCCCCGGTGACAATAACGACAGGTATTTCCTTGGCCTCCGGCAATATGTCAAAGGCCGTACCGTCCCCGAGCATATAATCGGCAATTACTATATCGAATTCTCCCTTGTCTAATCGCTCCTTGGCCTGGGAAACCGACCTGGTTATGGTACAGTCATAATCCAGCCCTTCTTCTTGCACCATACGAATAAATGTTTTTTGGTCAATTTCATCGTCCTCGATTAACAAAACTTTGAATTTCAAACCGTCCATACTATATCCCCCTAAACATAAGTATCAGTTTAAGCTGAATCAAACTATCGCCGTGAATCACCCTTGCCGTCGCATTTGGATTTGGGTAATGTGAAAAAGAATTTGCTGCCCTTACCCACTTTGGATTCAACCCACACCCTGCCGCCGTACATCTCAATTATCCTTTTGGCTACAGCTAATCCTATTCCTGAACCCTCAACCTCATCCCGCGGTGAAAGTGTCTGAAAAACTTTAAAGATGCGGTCGAAGTATTTTTCTTCGATACCGGGTCCGTTATCGGCGACACAGAACTTCCATAAATCTTCATCTTCCGTACACGTGACCTCGACCTTACCGTTCGGCCGGTTCATAAACTTCACAGCATTCATCAGCAGATTTTCAAAAACCTGAGCTATACGAATCTTCTCGCACACCAGACTGGGCAGTTCCGAAACCTTTATGCTTACACCATCATGCGTCTTGATATTCTCGACAATGCTCTGCACAAGTTGGCTTAAATCCACCTCCTGGTTGGAAACAGCTGTTTTGATTTCACTATATCTCAGGATACTATCCACAATGTCACTCATCCTCCGAGCCCTGGACGCAAGCAGCCGTGTTTTTTCCTTGCCCTGCTCATCTAACTTGTCGTGGTAATCACAGAAAATCCAGTCTGCCAGAGTTCCAATCGCTCGCAGCGGCGCCTTCAAATCATGAGCTATGATGTGCGCAAACTCGTGAAGTGAACGGTTTGATTCACTTAGCTTTTGCACCGTCTCGGCAAGCTGCTCGTTCAAATCCTCTAAAATCCCCTCTATTTGTTTGCGCTCGGCCACTTCAGCTTTTAGTATTTCTTCGGTGCGTATCTGTTCCTTCCTTCTTTCAACGCCATAGCGAATTGTTCGCACAAGCACATCCCGGAAAATCTTACCTCTTACGAGGTAGTCATCAGCGCCGTTCTTTATAGCCTCAATGCCTGCTTCCTCGCTGCCGGATTCGGTGACAACCACTATTGCAACCTGCGAATAATTGTCCCTCAGTTTCCTAACAGGACCAAAATTCAGCTTGCCAATCCCAGCCAGGTACAGAACTATCACATCGAAACTGTAACTGTTTAATCGTAGGCAGGCCTCTTTCAAATTAGCTGCTGTATGAACATCAAAGGCCACCGGTTCCGATATTCCAGCGAGCATTTGTCCTACATGCTTATCTGCTGCACCTTCTTCAACCAATAGGACCTTTATCTTATCTTTTTCCACAGCCACTATGCACTTCCATTTTCCATATCGGTATCATGTGACATCGCCGCCGTCTGCGCTGGTTCTTCTATCAAACTGTCACTCGGTTCTTCATCGCCATTTTCGTTCGCGTTAGTCTCAGAAAGAATTGTCACAATACGGCTTGCTTGCTGCATTCGTTCCAAAGCGGCCTGCAAGGATTCACTAACAGCCGAGTCAACTTTAGTTCCAACAGTAGATAGAATTTCTTGAGCTTCCTTCAAAGGCGCTTCCAGCCGCTCGCACGCGGCAAAAATTAACTCGCTTGACCGTCTCAGGCTCCGTGTCAACTGCCTGTTAGACACTCTCAATTCGCTTTCAATCTTCATCCTTTCAGAGATGTCACGAGATACAACTACAAAAGCAACTTCGTTACCATTTTCGTCTTTGACATCTGACCTTGACAGCGATACAGGAAAACTACTACCGTCCTTTCTTCTGTGAAAAAAGCCTACCTCCCAGCCGTCAACAGCCTTGTAGAAAATCCCCGGGTCACCGGTCCTGAGTTGATTGTTCCACAGAATATTGCAGTCCTGACCGACGATCTCCGATTCGTCATAACCGTAGGTCTGACAAAAAGCTTTGTTGACAAAGGTGATTCGGTCTTGAAGGTCGGTAATGTAAATACTGTCCTGCGTGCTCAATATTGCATGGCTGAGCAAACGCAGTCTCGACGCCATCTTTTCATGCTCAACGGCATTGTCGATTATTATTGGCATCTTCTTAAGATAGTTACGGCTGTGGTTTTTAACGACATAATCACGAGCGCCTGACCGCCATGCCTTTACCGCAACCTCCTCATCACCGGCGCCTGTTACGAAAATCACCGGTGTTTTTCCTGTCGATTTCAATAAATCAAGACCTGTGCCGTCGCCCAGCATGTAGTCACTAACGACAATGTCGAATCGCTCTTCGCTCAGCATCTGCCGAGCCTGGGCCAATGACGCCGCTATCTCACAATCGTAAGGAAGCTGTTCTTTTTCAACCATCCGGGTAAATACCATCTGGTCGAGTTTATCATCTTCTACAAGAAGAACCTTACGCCGTATGTCATCCATTATTGTGCCCTCCCGACGGATGTCCGCTTTACCGCCGTAACATAAACCTGGCTATCCTCCACAAACAATATTGGCTTCAAGCCTTCCATTGTTGACTCCCATTTTCTTTGGCAAAGTAAAAAAGAATGTGCTTCCCTGCCCCGGCTCGGATTCTATCCATATTTTTCCGCCGTAAAGCTCGACTATCTTCTTGACCAGCGTTAAACCAACGCCGGTACTCTCATATTCATCCCGTGCCTGTAGCGTCTGAAACATTTTAAAAATACGCTCAAAATCTTTCTCCTCAATGCCGGGCCCGTTATCACTAACACTGAATTTCCAGAACTTTTCGTCTTCAACACAATCAACTTTTATAATACCCTGTGGTTTATTCATATACTTGACGGCGTTGCTGAGCAGGTTTTGGAAAACTTGCGAAATTCTTGTTTGGTCGGCCTCGATAATCGACAGCTTACTTTCTACGGATATCGTGATATTCTCACCTGGCGCAACCATATCTATAATTTCCGGGATAAGCTCGTTGAGGTTAATCTGCGTTTTATTCTCTTCGTCCCGGCCGACTCTTGAATAACGCAGGACCCCCTCAATCAGATTGTGCATACGCTCGGCGCGCCTCACCAGCAACTCCAGATTTTCTCTGCCGTCCTCGTCCAGCTTCTCGGCATAGTCCCTGACCACCCATTCCGCCAGAGTCCTTATACTCCTAAGCGGCGCCTTCAAATCATGAGAGATTACATAAGCAAAGTCAGTAAGTTCTCTGTTGGCGCTCTCTACCTCATTAAGAAGTTTGGCCTGTGCTTCTCTTGCTTGCGCACGCTCGGTAATATCCCGAGATATACCAATGATGTAATCACGATTGTTTTGCCTGACATGTTTGAGACTTGTCTCAGCAATGTAAACCGTTGAATCATTTCTTCGCTGCCGGTTCTCTACTACGACCTGCCCCTGCTCTTTAGCTTGTCCCAGACAATCTATAATGGAAGTACTACCATCAACCGGCGCTTCGATATTCTCAAGCGTCATTTGGAGTAACTCCGAACGGCTATAGCCAACTGTTTGACACAGCCTGTCATTCACATACAAAAACCTGCCCCACTTAGGCTCTACCACATAGATGCAATCGTTCGACTGGTCCATCAGACTCCGGAACAGTCGCAGCTTTTCATCCGATTTCTTAACCTCGGCAATAGTACCAAGCTGGCTGGCCACAGTGCTTAAAAGATGGGCCTCTTCTTCCAGAAAGATATTATCACCATTCTTAGGACACTCGCCCGTGAAATAAACTTCAATAGAGCCGGCTTTTTCCCCTGCAAAGTTTATCTGCGCATACTGGCTGAGTTCACTCTTTTCAAAGCCCTTGTTCTTATACTGAACCCCATCATGCGTAATCCGCACACACGTTTTGTCAGGAAACTGATAAGCCTCTTTGATAAGATAAACTGCCTTTCGAAACACATCATCAAGTTGAATCTCCGGCCGTTCAATTAGCTTCGACAGGTTGTACAAACAGTCGATTCCTTTAGTGCGGTCCAAGGGCACGCTTTTTGCTCGAATCCATCTGCCATCTGCCTGCTCCTCCTGCGATACTTCTTGAGACAACCGGGCATACCTGCCAGCCAGTTCCTTCACAGGCTCTAACAACCCAATCAGCTCATCATCTTGTAATGATTGCAAATCTATTTCCAGGTCGCTTTCAGATATTTCACTTGCCTTAACCGTAGCTGTCTTAATAAACCCTGAAATCCAGACCCAGCCGAGCACACCGCTGCACACAGAAACTACACACACAATCACAATTACAAGCAGTACCGCTTGAGTCCCGTAAAGCTCAAGCGCAGTGATACCCCCTGTTGCCGCGACAAGGCCGGCAACAACAAGATTTGCCAGCAGTATTCTCTGTTTTAGCTTCATGCTCCTGCTGCAAAGACAGACCACAACTGCTCCGAGCCGATACATTCCTCCTTGAAGACCCCTGCAAGCTCCCTCTGCGGCCGGTTATCCACGATTCTCGGACAGCCAAAACGCAAAATAAGCCCATCAAGGCGGCTCTCTAAGAACCTCCCTGAAACCTCGGCGAACAGCGATATTCCCCCAAAAACTAGGGTTAATCCATGTATTCCATTAGTTTAAATCGGCCTTTAAAACAGACTGAATATGTTTCCTATCCCTGGTTATGGACCTCGAAAAACCCGGCGCGCACACGCCTCGCTTTACTAAGATGGGCAGCAAAACTAAGGTAGGTTTTGATAAAAAATTACTTACTGCCGAGCCAGCTCGAACCATAGCTGACATCAACGTTCAATGGAACGCTCAACTCAATAGCGCTCGTCATCTCGTCTGATATCCACTCGGCATGTTTTTTGACTTCGCGCGAGGGAAGCTCAAACACAAGCTCGTCATGTATCTGAAGTGTCAGTTTAACAGGCAGATTTTCTTTTTCGATTTTGCGATGAATATTAATCATCGCCACCTTAATCAAATCCGCAGCCGAGCCCTGAATCGTGGTATTGATAGCAAGCCGCTCCGCCTGAGACCTCTTATTGGAATTTTTGTTGTTCAAATTAAGTATCTTGCGGCGGCGATTTAAAATCGTCTCGGCATAACCGCTCTTCCTGGACTTGATTAAAATGCCTTCCATGAAATCTTTAATCGAGCTGTAGCGGGCAAAATAATCGTCAATAAACTTTCGCGCCTCGGCATGGCTTATCCCTATCGTCCTCGAAAGTCCGAACGGCCCCTGCCCGTAAATTATCCCGAAGTTCACCGCCTTACAACGGCTGCGCATTTCGCTCGTAACTTCTTCGATGGGCACACCGAAAATCTGAGACGCAACAAAACGGTGAATATCCTGGTCTTCAGCAAAGGCTCTCAATAAAGCTTCGTCACCGGAAAAGTGAGCTAATAAACGCAGCTCAATCTGCGAATAATCCGCACTTAGAATGCAGTCGCCCTTCTTCGCCGGCACAAAGGCCGCGCGAATCTGTTTGCCAAGCTCGGTGCGAATAGGGATATTCTGTAAATTGGGGTCGCTCGAACTGAGCCTGCCCGTAGCTGTAACCGTCTGATTGAACGAAGCGTGTACTTTGTTCGTCCTCGGATTTATTAATGTGCCTAATTTATCAACGTAAGTATTGCGAAGCTTACTAAGCTGTCGATACTGCAACATCAAATCCGCAATCGGATGCTGTTCCGATAGCTGCTCAAGCACTGACGCATCGGTGCTGCGCCCCGCCTTGCCCACCCGTACCGATTTAAGGCCGAGTGAGTCAAACAGAATCTCCGCCAATTGTTTGGGCGAATCTATATTAAAGACACTTCCCGCCTCGGCGTATATCTGCTCTGCCAGATTGTTAACTTCTTCCTCCAGCCGAGACGACATCTTCTTCAATAAACTCGTATCAAGTGAGACGCCGTTGAATTCCATCTCGGCAAGCACTTCCACCAATGGCATCTCAACCTCTTCGAAGAGCTTTTTGAGCTCCGGCTGTTTATCGAGCCGTTCTTTCAGATACTCATATAATCTAAAAGTAATATCCGCGTCTTCCGCCGAGTACTTACATGCCGCTTCGGTATCGACCATATCGAAGCTGAGCTGATTCCTACCCTTACCGATAAGCGCTGAAATCGGAACGCACTCATAGTTCAGAAAATCCAAAGCCATACTATCCAGCGAATGACTTCTTCTCAGCGGGTCCAGACAATACGAAGCAACCATCGTATCGAAATAAACACCTTTGACCGGCATACCCGCGTTACGCAAAACTAGTAAGTCATACTTGATATTCTGGCCGACCTTTTTGACCTTCGAATCAGCCAGGATAGGCCCCAGTGTCTTTTTCACTTCGCTTAAATTGAGATGCACCGTCCCCAAAGGTGCCTTAACAGGCAGGTAGAACGCCTCCCTCGCCGAAAAACAAATGCTTATCCCCACCAAATCAGCCCGCATAGCCGACATAGCCGTCGTTTCAGTATCTACCGCAAACAGCTTTTCCTTCTTTAACCTGCCTATAAACTTCTCGTACTTCTTGGCCGTATCGATGAGTTGATAATCCACATCCCCAGCCTTAATTGAACTATCCCCCACAGCCGTTTCTTCAGCAGGCGCCTCTTCTGCAACACTTCTCAGATGTAACTGGGTCAACAGTCTGCTAAAACCCAACTCCGTAAAAATCTCCACCAATAATTCCTTATCGAATTCTTTCAAGGCAAAGTTATCGTAATCTTCTTCTACAGGCGCTTCGCAGTCTATAACCACGAGCTTTCTGCTAAGTTCAGCAATATCCTTCGAGCTTCTCAGATTATCACCTCGCTTACCCTTGATCTCGTCAGCGTGCTTGTAGAGATTTTCAATTGAACCGTACTTTTGTATCCACTCCAGCGCGGTCTTGGGCCCGACATCAGCCACGCCCGGAATATTGTCCGACGTATCACCCTGCAAAGCCAATACATCTATAAACTGCTCCGGCTTAAGCTTCATATCAGCCAGCATACTCTTGGTATCGGTAACCTTGCCGCTTTTAATATCGTACATGCACACATGTTTATCGAGAAGCTGAAGCATATCCTTATCCTTGGAGCAGATAAAAACATCGATCCCCTTAGCCGAAGCCTTCTTCGCAAGCGTACCAATTAAATCATCCGCCTCGAATCCCGCCTTCCTCAAAACCGGTATCCGCATCGCCTCAAGAATTTGATCAATCCTGTCAATCTGAACCGGCATATCATCCGGCATCGGCGGCCGATGAGCCTTATACTCCGAATACATCTCGACTCGAAAGCTCGGCTCCTTCGAATCCATGGTAACCACAAGCATATCGGGCTTGTTTTGTTCTATCAGCCTCAGGACCGCTGTGGTGAAAATATAGGTTGCCTTTGTGGGTTCACCCGATGGACTGCTTAGTCGCTGTCTCATCGGCGCAAAATAAGAGGCGTAAATGTGCGCGTGACCGTCGATTATGTAAAGGCTCTTTGCCATTGCAGACAACTTTATGTATTGCTCGCCGAACTGTCAAGCATAAGTACTTTCGTCATAAGCGCTTATTCAGACTTTGTCTTTCCCACCTCAGCCAGGGCATTATCGAGATTATTTCTCGCCTCCTCGTAGTCTGGTTTGACTTGAAGGGCCTTATTAAAATGTTCAATCGCTTCATCATATTTGCCCTGCTCGCAAAGCATATTACCAAGGTTGTTGTGGGCTAAGGCAAGGCCGTTAATAGCATTTACAAAGTTCGGCTCGATTCGGACCGCCTCCGAACAATGGTAAATAACGTCGTCAAATCTGCCCTGCTCGGACAGCGGGCCTGCTATACAAAAGTGCGCCATATAAATATCTCCCGAAACATCAAGCGAATGCTCACAGAAAGTCTGGCTGTTTCGCCAATGGCGAAGCTGAAAGTACGTGCATACCGACATCGCTGAAATAATCAATAGTGCTGAAAGAAAAAATGCGATTCTTTTATATCGCCACCTCCCAAACAGCTCCGGCGCACCCCACGCAATAATAATAAATAAGCCCGTCAGACTGATGTAGCTGTAACGGTCGGCCATGGCCTGCCTGCCGACCTGAACTAGGCCTATAACAGGCAAAAGCGTTACAAGATACCAGAACCAGCCTGTGATTAGGTATCGGCGGCTTGAAGCGAATCGAAGAACAAAAATTGTCACCGCCAATAGAGCGGTTGCTGATATCACAACATATAAAATCGATATGCCGCCGGACGGATACGGATAAAATATTGCCAGCCGGGTCGGCCAAATCATTTTCCATATGTATTCAATATAAGAAATAAGGGCATTGCTGATGCGGAGCTTTAGAGGAAAGTTGACAAGCTCCATTACTGCCCCGCTACCTTGCTGTGCAAAAAATGTAATCGCACCTGAAGCCGCCGAGAGAATAAACAAAGGAACTTTCTCCCAAATCAGCCGATAAAGCCCCCTCAAATTAAAGTTTTCAACACGACCAAGCGGCCAATAATCAAGAAGCAGCAATACAAACGGTAAAGTCACCAGCATAGGCTTGGACATCAGACCAAAAGCAAAAAATACAACCACAAGAAAATAATTGGCAATCCTGGGCTTAGCGACATAACAAGCATAGGCCCACACCGTAAGAAGCCAGAAAAATGTACTAAGCACATCTTTACGCTCAGCTATCCACGCAACGGACTCGACATGCAGCGGGTGAAGCCCAAACAATGCCGCCACAAAAACGCTTGCCCAAACAGCGCGCGTCATCTGCTTTAGAACCATGAAAACAAGCAAGGTATTTATTATATGAAAAATGAGATTAGTGTAGTGATGCCCGCCCGGATTAAATCCAAAAAGCTGCCAGTCCAGTGCATGTGACAGCCACGTCAACGGATGCCAGTTACTGGAGCGAGTTGTACTAAAGGCCCATTTGATGGTTTTAAGCGTGATACCCAATTGAATATTTGGATTTTCATAAACGTATGCAGGGTCATCATAATTAATAAAATCGAAACTGTGTACTTGATAAAAAACTACAAAAACAGTTAGCGCCAACACAAGATAAATTAAAACAGACCAGTCTTTATTTTGTTTTATAAGATTCATCCTAGCTAATCACAAAAGCTCTGCCGTTATCGCACCGACTCTAATATTATGTAATTCAGCAATCTATTTTGACGTGCTCTATTTCATTACAAAAACATAATACTCTTCAGGCCCCACCGGTCCTGCGACAAACGGAAGCGGCCCCCATACATCCGAGTAAAACCCGGCTCCCAGTTGTCTATTTATGGTCGCCAGTCTGCGGTACGGGGTGAACCGAAGAATCTCGTCTTGATACGCCTTTCCCTGCGGCAAAGCCTTGACACTGGTGTTATTCGTAGGCAATATCATTATATCACCAGGCAAGGTTTCCAGATTTGTAACATCCGCCGCTTTGCATCCGGCTTGCTCCATATAATACTGAAATCCCCAGTGTCCCTGAAACCACACTGTTTGCCCGCTGTTCTCAAATTTATTACTAATAGTTGTCGCCGCTGTGCGTGCGCTGCCGGCTAAAGTATAATCCGCCCGGCATACCATAATCGCCACCAGTGCTGACGGAATCAGAGGCCAGCACAATCGCCGCCAGCTTCTCGTAACACAAACAGCTTTATCATCATGCATATCCATTCGCCGCATCAATAAAATCCCTACTGCGGGAATCATAGGAAGAATACTGCGAGCATTTACCGTCCAGTTTACAAATCCGACAAAAATAAAAGTGCCATACACCCAAAGTAATAGTAAAATCGATTCAGCGTTTCGAAACTTCCACAAATCCACACCCGCAAGTCCGAGTATACAGGCCCCCGCCGCTGCCATTAAACCAACCTGAACAAGAAATCCCCATCTAATACTATCAGCACTACTCACCGAAGCTTTACCCACATTTTCTACAAAGCTAAGGCTAATTATCAGCGCAATCGTTAAAATGGTACCGCTTACAAAAACTCGTCTTGACCAAAGTAATGGACTATAGAACAGCACCGTAACTACACACCCCCCGGTAAAAAGCAAACCGGTAAATCCTTTGGTGAGCAGGCTTGTGCTATTTTCCCAGTGAAAACAAGTAGCATAAACTGCGGCATTCAGCAATAAACCCCGACCATAAAGACTGTGTGTCAGCCATTGATACTCTGCCA
This sequence comes from uncultured Pirellulales bacterium, assembly GCA_964576935.1. GTDB lineage: Bacteria > Planctomycetota > Phycisphaerae > Sedimentisphaerales > Anaerobacaceae > CAYMOE01. The sequence goes on from CAZNXD010000003.1 coordinate 21,390, forward strand.
AAACTACTATCGGAATCAACAAAGCTAAAGTCCAGCGTCCCAGTCCGCGCTTTTTAATTAGCGCATAGACACCCAATAGAGGCAACAGAGTCATTCCAAAATATTTAGTCAAAGCACAAACTGCGATTAGAAC
>CAZNXD010000003.1:21532-21715 GCA_964576935.1 uncultured Pirellulales bacterium
GGCTCCCAAAATCAGACTCAGTAAACTATCTGACTCTATCCCTTTCATCCATAGAAATACCGCCCAAACCCAAAACGCCAGCATCATTGTATCGCACATTATATTGGTACTGGAAACAAGAAAACCCGGAGTTAGTACCGCCGCCAGCGCAGCAAGCATAGGCCTGGAACAAAGTTTCCTCGC
>CAZNXD010000004.1:0-3616 GCA_964576935.1 uncultured Pirellulales bacterium
TTCGTTGTTTTAAGCCCGTGAAGAGCCTTCAAAGGCTAAGCACAGGTACTTAACACTTCAACTGCAGCGTATTTCTCGCAGCACAACCTTAAGTAATTATTTCGGGGACTTCATCGTCCGGTTCATCCATATCAACCGGCTTATAGTCAGGCTGTTTTGACCTTTCTAACTCCTCTTCAAAGGCGACGACAACCTTTTCCTGTATCCTTTTGCGGCATTCGGCGTTTATCGGATGAGCAATATCGGCGTGGAGTTTCATTCTGCCTTTAGCGTCCTTTCTGGAGCGGTTTTCGGGCAGTTGAGCGCCGCAGTTATTGCAGTACTTGGCCCGCAGGTGATTTTTGCCGCCGCATTTTTCACAGTGGTCGGACATTTTCCTTGAGGGCATGGCGACGAAGTAGCCGTTTGTGCCTTCAATAATCTTTATGTCGCGAACCACAAACTCGTTGTCCATAGTTACCGAGCAAAAGGCTTTTAATCTGTCGTCTTTGTTGTTGACTAATTTAACTCTTACCTCGCTGATTTCCATTGTCTATTCCTCGCCTAAATGCTTACCATCTATTGTTAGTGATGATGACACACCTGCACAGTGTCTTCTGCGCGAGTTGGTGTTGATGTTCCACAACCTCTCCTCCCCGGGGATTTTCGATAACGTAATACATAGCTGAACCACTACCGCTCAGACACAGTGGCCTAATACCCATAGATTCCACCTGAGCTTTCAATTCAGCAAGCTCTCTATGCAGTGAAAAGCAACTGTTCTGAAGCATATTTGCGCACATTCGGGCCGCTAAATCAATTCTGTTTTTTTGAACGTGCCGGTCAATTTCGGTCTTTAGGGATTCAAATTGACTTTGGTTGTGTCGATAATTCGCGTAAACCTTTTCTGTAGAGACATTTACACCGGGCAGCAATAATATGGCGGTAAAATTAAAATCTTGTGTTAATTTTTGGATTTTTTCACCTTTTCCCGCACAAATTGCCAAAGGCCCATCCAAAAAGAAAGCGACATCGCTGCCGATTTGGGCGGCAAGGCTTGCTAATTCGGCACTGCCAAGTTGCAGATTCAGCAATTCATTAACTCCCAAAAGCGTCGCTGCGGCGTCGCTACTGGCCCCGCCTAACCCGGAACCTGCGGGAATGTTTTTAGTCAGTGTGATTTTTATAGCGGTGGTCTGACGGCAAGTTTCTAAAAGTAATTTAGCGGCCTTATAAATCAGATTTTTTTCACCCTCCGGTGCCCATTCAGGGCCTTGGCAGATAAGCTCGATGCCCGCTTTATCACCCGGCTCGATGAGCAGCTCGTCGAACAGGTTAATCTTGGCCATGATGGTCTCAAGCTCGTGAAAACCGTCGGGCCGTTTGCCGGCCACTAAGAGAGTCAGGTTTATCTTAGCTGGAGCCAGGACTTTTAGGCCATTGCCAACTCTGGTGATTTGTTTGGTTGTATCCATAAGGGGCGCTTTCCATAGCCTCAATTGCTCGTTGACAGTATAATCCCTTGCGCTTATTTTGAGTACCCCCAAAACTGATGTTATATGAAGCAGGGGCAATATGGAACAAGCGACAAGCAACGAGAAGATTGCGTGGTGGCATTGGCACAGGCGGCTATACAACTGGGTCGTGCATTGGGCGGATACGCGTTTTGGAATGCTGGCTTTAATTTTGCTGGCTTTGACCGAGCCGATTTGTGTTCCAATCCCCGCCGATGTAATGGTAATAGGCATGTGTCTTGGCAAGCCGAAGCGTTCACTGAGGTATGGTCTGACCTGTGCGTTTTTCTCCGTTCTCGGCGGCACAATTGCATTTTCTCTTGGACTGGCTATTGGCGGTGAAAGGGTGGTACATTTTTTCGAGCAGATAAGCTTCGGGCCGATACATTTAGGCGACAAAGCAAATCTGGCGCTTGAACTCTACCAGAAGTATGATTTTTGGGCGATTGCCATTTCGGCGTTAACACCAGTACCGTATATGCTCTTTAGCTGGGTCGGTGGAATGGCGGAGGTCTCACTGCTTAAATTTATCGGTATAAGCCTGATATTTCGTACTATGCGGTTCGGAGGTGAGGCATTACTGTTTTATTTCCTCGGCGACAGAGCCCGTCGGTTGATAGAGAAGTATTTCAACATTGCCACCATCGTTGTTATAATACTACTTGCCCTGCTTGTTTATGTGATGAGGAAGCTGAGCCATATGTTTGCCGGCTGAAAAATGGACGATACTCAAAAACAAATGCTGCTTAAGGTAGCAAAAAGTACTGTCGAAGCAGTCATCACAGGCAAGGCAGTACCCCAAGCTACATCGGATGACCCACAGCTTAACGCCAAGTGCGGCTGCTTTGTCACGCTCAAAAACGGTGAGCAGCTTCGCGGCTGTATCGGCCAATTCACTTCTCAGGGACCTCTTATCGAATTGGTTTCACAGATGGCCAAGTCATCCGCCACCGCCGACCCGAGATTTTTTGGTAATCCTATAACCCAGAGGGAATTGCCTCAGCTTGATATTGAAATATCCGTTCTCTCGCCGCTGGAAAAGACAGATGAGTCGTTGAGCTTAAGGCTTGGCGTTGACGGTATTTACATAAAAAAAGGCTGTTTGTCAGGGTGTTTTCTGCCGCAGGTAGCTACCGAAACAGGCTGGAACAAAGAAGAATTTTTGTCGTATTGTTGTTCACACAAGGCAGGTTTGCCTGCTGATGCCTGGAAAGAGCCGGAAACTGAGGTTTATCTATTTACAGCCGAAGTTTTCGGCGCGCAGTTTAAGGAAATAGAGTAATCTGAGATGCGGTTGAGCAGAATTGTCATATTGATATTTTTACTTGCTGTCGGCGGTGTCACCGAGGGCAAGGATAAAAATGCATCAAAGTCAAATGATACCTCGCCCGGTAGCCTCGGCTGGATGATTAACTATTTGAAAACACGGAACCTGCCCGCGCTAAAAGAAGTTGAGCCCTGGGAGAATAACTATGGACCGGGGCTGATGCTTGTTACCGAGCACTATAGGATTCATACCACGCTTCTTGACCCTTTAATGCTTTCACAAATGCCGGGGTATGTCGAGTCGGCGTATAACAGTTATCAAAAGCAATTGCCTGAATCCGTAGAGACAAGATTCGAAATGCCGGTGTATTTATTTGCAACGCGCCAGCAGTGGGAGGATTTTACAAAGGTCTTTGTCGGCCGGCAGGCGCCTATCTACCTTAAGATTAAAGCCGGCGCGTATTATCTAAAGGACACATGGGTTGGTTATAATATCGGCCGAGAACGAACATTCAGTATACTGGGTCACGAAGGCTGGCATCAGTTCAACAAACGCCACTTTAAGTTGCGATTGCCCAGTTGGCTGGACGAAGGTATTGCAATGTCCTTTGAAGCCAGCCGGTATGAGAAAGGGCTGTTTAAGTTTGACCCGAGCATGAACCTGAGCCGCTTAGGCGGCTTGAAGATGACGTTAATGAAAGGCAGGATGATACCGCTTCGAAGATTGATAGCTATGAATCCGGGAGAAGCCCTTGCGCATGACGCGGCTGCCGGCGAGGCGGGTGGTTCGGACGAAGTAGTAGCCTTCTACAGCCAGGCATATGCGCTTGTCAGGTTTCTGAAAGAAGATGGTTACG
>CAZNXD010000004.1:3626-19398 GCA_964576935.1 uncultured Pirellulales bacterium
CGTCTGGCGAATTATCATCAGATGCTTATGGGAGGTTTGCAGGGTACTTGGCCGATAGACAAGACGGCCAAAAGAATTGCCGCCGACAGGAATATCCCGCTTACTATTGCGTGGAATCGTGTGGTGGGGACAAAATTATTCGAATATTATATCGGCAGTGATATTGAGCAGATAGAGCGGGAGTACCTGACCTTCTGCCGGAAACTCGTTTACCACGTCCGTTTCAAGAAGTAGCATGTGAGCCAGTCATCTATGGCGGTTGATTTTCTTTTTTCGATTGTTTTAGCGTCAGCTTCGGCAAGAAGACGTGAGCTGCTTAGCAAGGCCGGGTACGAGTTTGAAGTAGTGACATCAAAAATCGATGAAGCGGAATTTCCAACCGACGGTGTAAAATCAGTTGAGTGTGCGAAGATGCTCGCCTTAGCCAAAGCTAAGGATGTTGCCGAGCAGCACCGGGAATCTTTGGTTATTGGGGCTGACACAATCGCAGATTTTGACGGTGAGATTATCGGCAAGCCCACCGACAAGACAGATGCCGAGCGGATAACGAGAATGCTTTTCAGTTCGCCGCATAAGGTAATAACCGGCATCGCACTGGTCAAAGTGGTAGGTGGGATTGAGTTAGTCGACAGCGATACTACGGTTGTTTATCCCCGCAGGATGACTGAAAAACAGATAGCGGCTCACATCAAAGGCGGCACATGGCGGGGCAAGGCCGGCGCTTATGCGATTCAGGAAACCGGTGATGAATTTGTTGAAAGAATCGAGGGCAGCTTGACTAATGTAATGGGGCTGCCTATGGAGTTGCTCGGGGATATGCTCAACAGCATAGCAAAATAAGGGGTTGAGATATGGGGAAAAAAATACGCATAACGACGGGACGGCTTTTAGTTAATGCACAGCTCAACGACAGTGATACAGCTCAGATGATTGTGGAAGCGCTTCCAATACATGGCGAGGCGCAGGTTTGGGGTGGCGAGATATATTTTCCAATAGATGTTTCAGCTGAGCTGGAAAATGACAGTACTGAGGTGCTTGAAGAGGGCCAATTGGCTTATTGGCCGCCCGGTAAGGCCTTTTGCATATTCTTTGGAACGACGCCGGCTTCGCAGGGTGATGAAATCAGAGTGGCCTCGGCGGTGAACATCGTCGGCAAAATACAAGGGGATTTGTCCGACTTGTGGGCCGTTGAGACCGGGGTGGACGTTCTGATTGAGCTGGCTTAGTTTGACTAAACTTCTCGCTTCAGGCAGTCAACAAGGCATTTGATGTTATTTGCCCACTTCTGGCCTTCAAGTAAATCGACCTGCTCTGCCTTGATGAGTCTGGCCAGGTGAGCCTCCATGGTTATCATCTTTTCGTCGGTTGCGTTCTTAGTTCTGGTCTGGAGCTGCGAGTATATCTGCTCAACCTTGCCGATGCGTATGACATTGGCGCAGGCATAGTTGTTGTTAAATATTTCCATAGCCACGATTCGGCCGGAACCGTCTTTTTTGGGTATGAGTTTCTGGCTGATGATGTATCGCAGGCTCAGGGAGAGCTGATTACGTACTTCGCTCTGTCTGCCTCCAGGGAAGTAGTCGAGTATACGGGTTATAGTCCCGGTGACGTCTCGCGTATGTAATGTTGAGAAGACCAGATGGCCGGTCTCAGCGGCCATTAAGGTCATCGATATAGTTTCCGGGTCTCGCATCTCACCGACGAATATCACGTCAGGGTCTTCGCGAAGCATGGCTCGCAGGCCGTCGGCGAAGCTCTTGACGTCACGGCCGAGTTCGCGTTGTGAAATTATCGCGTTTCTTTGCTGAAATATGTATTCGATGGGGTCTTCAATAGTGATAATTCTGCAGGCTCTGTTCTGGCAAATTCGGTCGATAATGGCGGCGATGGTAGTGCTTTTACCCGCGCCGGTGATTCCGGTTACGAGCACCAAACCTTGTTTGCGCTCTACGATGTCTTCCCATACGTTGTTGGGAAAACCGATATTCTCGACCGCGGGGATATCAAGCTCCAAAGCTCTTATTGCGGCACAGACACCATTGTTTTCCTGAAAGACATTGATGCGAAACTGCAGGTTGCCGAGCCGGTATGAGCAGTCAACGCTGTATTGGCTTCGAAGTGTGGCGAGGTGTTCATCGGAGAGCAGCGGATAGATTAGCTGCTTTGCTATTTCATTGGTAACGCTGACTCCTTTTAGTTTTTGCAGGTCGCCGTTGACGCGGTAGGTGGGTGGGGCGCCGACCTTTATGTGTAAATCGGAGACCCTCATTGCGCCCTGTTCTTCGAAATAGTGAAGCAGATCAAGAATGCTCAGCCGTTTACCTTCTTCGCTCGCATAAACTTTAGCTTCCGCCGAGTAACCTTTTGCCATGATTACACCTACCCCACAAAAGAAAGGATATTTTCTGAGAATCATTATACAATTTTATGGCCCCGGAAGCAAAGCCATAAATCATATTGAATTACAGGCTTTTCTTCGCGGGTTTACGCGCGTGCCATTCTTTCAGGTTTTTGGCTAAGATTTCAACATCCTGTTTTGACATGATGTGTTCGACGATGGCTGGGGGGATTTTCAGGTTCAGCATGGCCTTGTGAACGCGGCTCCAGAGGCGCTTGCGTTTGGAGTCGGTCTCGGCGAGATAAAGCTCGGTTACCAGCTCGGAGAGCTTGTTGAGCATTATGGCGTCGAGGTTCGAGTAGTAGCTCGAAATGACGTTTTTCTGGTATTTTGACAAGTTTTGGCCGGCCATATCGGACCCTGCAGGTTATTTGTCAGCAGCGAGTTATGTCCTTTTACCCCAAAGCCGGTGCAAAATCAAGTTATTGATATTCTTAGGGGGATTTTTGCTGGCTTTGGCGGCACGAGTGGCTATAATTGCCCGAAATGTTTGGATGGAGTTCTTGCGCGCTATAAGGGAGTTCGCAAATGCATAGAGAAAAAGCGTTTACAATTGTATTGTTCTTCATGTTTTTGGTTGGGCCATCATTTTGTGCTACGATTCCTGACGACAAGGCCGATGCGTTTGCCGGTCAGGACTTGCACCTGACTGCTGCGGAGCTGATTAGCCATCAACTCAGTAGTGGTGAGCATGCGCTTGTCTTCACCGGGGGCTTCTCAATGTCAATCGGTGCCAACCAGTTTGCCAGTGACAATGCGGTCGTGTGGATTGTTACGACCAAAAGTCAGTACAGGGGTCTGGTGCGTACCGATTACAAAGCAACGATATATCTTCAGGATAATGTTTCATTCGGCAATGTTCGCTCGGCTGAAACAACCGGTCTCAACCAGACAGCCCTTGAAGGCGGCCAGGCAATGTTAGTCAGATTTGATATCTCAGGTGAAGTCTTCGTAACAGCCGACAAGAGGGAAGTTGCCGACCCGCACTCAATGGAGCTGTACAGAACAGCACTCGGTTATGCACGCAGTGTTGATGCAGGTCCGAAGTTTGTGGTTCAGCCTGGAGCTGTAGTACCGGATTTGCCGCCTGAAAAGATACCTGAGCATATTGTAACAGAGCCGGGAGTGCCGCCTGCAAAGCCTAAAGAAAAAGGCTTGATAGAGCGAATTTTCAAATCTGAAGAAGAACCCGTCTCAAAGCCCGAGCCTGAGGCACCTCGCTTTACGTATCCGGTTGTTTTTGCGCCGGCCGGTCCGGAGCCGTTAAAGTTTGATTTAACCGCGGGCCCGGACGGTACGAATGTGATTACAATCAGAGAGAGGTTCTACGTCTCGCAAAAGCAGGATGAAGAGGGTCGGCTGCTGGAGCTCCAGGCCGATGATGCGGTGGTATTCTACACAGGCGCCGCCGAGCAGCCGGAAACCGATACCGGTGGTCTTGACGATTTACTTGCCCGGTCAAGCGTCAGTGCAATTTACCTGGCCGGTGACGTGATTATGTCGGAAGGGCAGCGCGTTATTCGCGCCGATGAAATCTTCTACGATTTCCAGAGAAAAAGGGCTATCGCAATAAATGCGGTGATGCGCAACTTCGACTCCCAAAGAGGTATCCCTATATATGTCAGGGCGGCGAAACTGAGACAGCTGTCACAGTATAGATTTGCCGCAGAGGATATTACTTTAACCACGAGTGAGTTTTATCTGCCTCAGATTTCGGTCAATGCTTCGAGTGTGGTTATCACCGATACCACCTCGGTCGATGAGCAGTTGGGCAGGATGAGCGACAGCAGCTATGACGCCGAAATGAAGGATATTGCCGTCAAATGGTACGACAAAACTTTTTTTCGTTGGCCGGGAATGAGGAGTAACCTGCAAAGGCCCGACGTTCCGCTGCAAAGCGCTCACCTTGGTTATGACAATACCTGGGGCATGTCGGTGGAAACAAAATGGTATCTGTCTCGTGTACTGGGCATGAGAGAATCACCCGGCACCGAGAGCAGTTTGCTGCTGGATTACTTCGGCAAGCGCGGTATCGGCGCCGGCGTGGAGATTGTTTACGACAGGCCGGACCACTTTGGAAAACTGCACGCTTATGTGATAAATGACCATGGCGACGACAAGCTTGGACGGGATAGCGCAAGGGATAACGTTAAGCCCCCGAGGGAACTGCGAGGCAGAGTGGGCTGGGAGCATCGCCAGTTCCTGCCTGACAACTGGCAGCTTTCGATGGGTGTGGATTACGTGAGCGACGAGTATTTCACCGAGCAGTTCTACCGCGATGAATTCAATCTCAGCAGGCGAGAGACATATGTCCACCTCAAACGCGCTCAGGACAACTGGGCGTTCGCTATACTGGGCAAGGGTCGGATAAATGACTTCTACGACGAGCTGGAAGAGCTGCCTTCGGCTGAGTTTCACTGGATTGGCCAGTCATTATTTAACGATACAGTCACTCTATACAGTGATTCTCAGGTAAGCCACATGCGGCAGAGGATCGGCAATGAACATATGATAGCAATGAACCAGGAGACGTTTACTTTTATCTCTCACAGGACCGAATTGGATTTTCCTTTATGGCTCAAACCGTTCAAGGTAGTACCTTACATAGCCGGCTGGTATGGTCATGACGACCGAAGCGGCTTTACCAGAACGTTGGTTGACGGCACGAATACGGGGGAGACCGGTGACAATAATGCCTGGATCGGCGAAGCTGGAATCAGGGTGGCAACGCAGTTGTGGAAGGTCTACCCGAATGTCAGGTCGCGTCTGTGGGATTTGGACCAGATTAGGCATATTATCGAGCCGCATGCCACGGCTGTGATTTTCGAGGAAAGTGACATTAGTGTCCGCCAGCATGATGTGCTCCATGTTGGCGTTAGCCAGCGATTGCAGACCAAGAGAGGCCCCGCCAACAACCGGCGAACTGTGGACTGGATGAGGCTGGATATCGATGGAACATGGGTCAATCATCCCGATGAGGTTTCCGATGGTATGCCCGGTGCGGACAGGTTTATCTGGAACAAACCTTCGATTCCGCTACGTGTGTTGTCGGCCCCGGAGATATTCAACGGTGACTTGATACCGGGCTTGCCGACCTTTGAGAGATACGGGCCGAGGCGAGATTATTTCGGCGCCGATTTTGTCTGGCGAGTCAGTGACACCACGGCAGTTTTGAGTGATATGAACTATGATATTCAAAGCGGCGTGGTTCAACAGGCTAACTTTGGGTTCTCGAGGCTGGTCTGGCCGAATCTGAGCTACTACATCGGCAGCAGGTACTTGAGGAGAACTTCAATACTGGGGGAAAAAGGTTCGAACGCCTTTACCTTTGCGGCGACGTATGTGCTCGACCCAAGATATACTCTTGTATTCGGGCAGCAGTATGACTTAGATTACGGGGCAAGTATTCGAAGTGACATAAGTATAATCAGGCGGTATCACCGGGCCAACTTTGCTATCACTTTCAGTGCCGATGAATCGATTGACCAGCAGTCGATTGTGTTAAGTATCTGGCCGCAGGGAGTTCCGGAGATGGGATTAGGGCACAGGCGACTGGCCAAGCTTGGTCCGGTTGGCAGTTATTAGTGTTTGAAAGCCCTGACGGTCGGGGCGGTTAAAGATAGAAATGGGTGTTAGTAGTATTTGTTGTTTAAGGAGTTCTTAATGGCTTTAGTTGATACCAAGAAGATGTTCGAAATGGCTTACAAGAACGGCTATGCAATCGGTGCGTTCAATGTCAATAACATGGAAATAACGCAGGGTATTATAAGTGCGATAGCCGAAGAAAAGGCCCCGCTTATCCTGCAGATTTCGCGAGGCGCCCGTAAATACGCAAGCATGAGTTATCTACGTGCGATAATCGACGTGGCCGTCGCGGAAAATCCCGATATCCCTATCGTGATGCACCTGGACCACGGCGACACGTTCGAGACCTGCAAGCAGTGTGTTGATGACGGCTTTACGTCGGTGATGATTGACGCATCACATCATCCGTTCGAAGAAAATGTCAAAATTACCAAGCAGGTGGTTGAATATGCGCATGACCACGGCGTGGTGGTTGAAGCTGAGCTTGGCCAGTTGGGTGGTATCGAGGAAGATGTGGTTGGCGTAGAAGATATTTCGAGCCATCTGACAGACCCTGACCAGGTAAAGGAATTTGTCGAAAAAACAGGAGTCGATTCGCTGGCGATAGCGTGCGGCACCAGCCACGGGGCATATAAGTTCAAGACCGAACCGAAACTTGCGTTTGACGTAATACAAGAGTGTGCGGACCGGCTGCCCGGTTTTCCGCTCGTTATGCACGGTTCGAGCAGTGTTTTAAGAGAGTTTTTGGACCTTATCAACAAATACGGCGGCAACATGCCCAATGCTATGGGTGTGCCGGAGGAAGCGATAAGCAAAGCGGTAAAGATGGCTGTATGCAAGGTGAATATTGATACTGACCTTCGGCTTGCGCTGACCGCCAAGATTAGACAGGTTTTTGCCGAGTCACCTGCGGAGTTCGACCCTCGCAAGTATCTTGGTCCGGGCCGCGAAGCCATAAAGGATATGGTTAAGCACAAACTGAACGTATTAGGCTGTACCGGCAAAGCGGCTGAATGTTCCTGATAATGCAGCGGGCATTTTAAATTCGCAGTTCATTTTTTACCGGACGAGCGAATGGGGCGTTTAACCCGAATCCCCCAAAAGCCGATGTTATCTGGTTGAGCTTTAATGTTTTGTTGAGATGTTTGGTGATGAGACAGACTATTCAGATGGATTCAAGAGCTAAAAAGACAACGCTGACAGGTTGGTTTAAGACACTGATTTGTGGTCTTGTTTTGTTTTGCATGCTGGCCGGCAGTACCTGGGCGCAGCCTGCTGTTACTGAGCAGGTATCTTCGGACCAGGTTGACGTTTTTGCTCAAGCCTGCCAACTGGTTTATGAGGGTAAGTTTGAACTTGCGGGCGAACTGGTTGAAAGCAAAAGCTGTGGTGTTTCGACCGAGTTCGCTGAAATCGCCGGAATAACCGAACAGTATCAGGCGTTAAATCAGCGGCGTAAGGAGGCGCATCAGAAGTCGTATCAGGAAAGATGGGACAAACTTGAGAAACTATACCTCGGCGTTGACAGCAACGATGTCAATGACCCTAATGACGGCGGCACTTCGGCTGTTTTATCCACTGCAGCTATTTTGATGGAGCTTGCCGATGAGCAGCAGAAAGAACAGATATTATCACATCCGGCGGTAAAGAAGACTTTCGAGGAAGCAAAAGCAGAAGCCGCCGGGTACGAAGCTGAAGGTAAATGGCTGGATGCTTACACGAGCTGCTACTATTGGCTTCCGCTGGTAGACAGGGATAATCAGCAATATGAGGACCATGCTGATGACCTTTTAGAAAAAGCCAACATAGTAGCCGCGTTTCAGGACAGTCCATGTGAAAGCCGAACCGAGAGATACGAGCGTATCGACAAAGACATGTTTATAAAGGCCATCGATGTTGTTCACAGCCAATATGTAAATCCGCAATTTTTAGAATACAGCAAGATGGCTTTAAAAGCGATAAAGCGGTCTCAAATGCTGGCGGAGGTGGTCAAGGAGTCCTTTGACCAGATACAGGAATCCCAAGATGGCCAGACAGTTCCGGCTATAGGTCAGACTCTTTACCGACCGGATAGCAACAGTATCGCAGCCTGGAGTTCGGCTTTACAAGCTGTTCGGGATGATATTGAGCAGGCGCCGGCCAGTATCAGCAAGGACAAATTCATCGACGTGTTCGAGAAAGTATTGCTGCTCAATACAACGACAGTTGCTCTGCCTGAAGGTATTTTGATTGCCAATTTTGCCAATGCGTCTCTGTCGGTTCTGGACCCGCACACGGTTCTGGTCTGGCCGAAGCAGGTCGATGACTTTCGCAAGAGTCTTACCGGTGAGTTCGCCGGTATCGGCGTATTGATATCCAAAGAAAAAGGGTTTCTGACGGCGGCGAGCTTGTTACCTGATACACCTGCTTATCGTTCGGGCCTTGATGCCGGCGATATTATTGAAGCGGTTGATGATGCGCCCACGAAAGACATGTCACTTGGTTGTGCGGTCAAACGAATAACCGGCTCAGCCGGGACCCCCGTTAAGCTCACAGTTCGGACACCCGGCAAAGAGCAAACCCGCGATATAATAATAACACGAGCCAAAATAACTGTCAGGACAATCCGCGGCTGGCAACGGACACAGGCAGGTGGGTGGTTGTACATGATAGACGATGACCGAAAGATTGGTTACGTTCGCATCACAAGTTTTTCAGACAAGACAGCCGGTGATTTTGAGAAGGTGCTGAAGTCGCTGGAGAAGCAGGGTCTCAGAGGCCTTATTCTTGATTTGCGTTTTAACCAGGGAGGACTTTTAGAAAGCGCGGTTGAAATTGCGGATAATTTTATACGTGAAGGATTAATAGTTCGAACGCAGCCTAAATGGGGCATAGCCACATATCTACAGGCCCGTGCCTCTGGTACGCATCCGGATTATCCGTTGGTACTGTTGGCCAACAGTCTATCAGCCAGTGCCTCGGAAATTGTAGCTGGTGCTTTGCAGGACTCAAAATACAAACGGGCGATTATTATTGGAGAGCGAACGCACGGCAAGGGCAGCGTTCAGGCTATCACCTATCGACCGGGAGGCGGCGCCCAGTTGAAATACACTATGGCTTATTACCACCTGCCTTCAGGCCAGCGGGTAGAATCTCGGCCAGACATGGAAAAGCTCGACCGAAAGGACTGGGGCATAGGGCCTGATATCGAAATAAAGCTGACAGGTGACGAATTAACGGGAATGACTAAAGTCCAGAGAGACAATGACGTGCTGGTCAAGGCTGACCACGACCTCGAAGCCGCACCTCTTAAAAAGCATACGATTGAAGAAACATTGGCGTCTGACCCGCAATTAACAGTTGCACTATTGGTCATCAGGACTAAACTCTTAGAGCGGGGCCGAATGGTGGCCACGGCAAAGTGACCTTATCTTAGCGGGTTGTACATTGCAGAAAGGGATTTTCGCTTGGCGGGCGCCGAAAGATTAGACAAATTTGAACTGCAGAGGAAGCAGAAACTTTCCCAGATGCAAGAACTCGGTATCGAGCCTTATGGCGGCAGGTACGAAGGGGCCGAATCTTCTGCGAGCATAATACACAGGTTCAAAGAAGGCGACGAAAGCCAAAGGGCTAGTTGTGCCGGCCGAATTGTCCTGCTAAGGGATATCGGCAAGCTGATTTTCATTACACTTCGGGACTGGAAGGGGACTATTCAGATTGGCTTAAGTAAGAAGTTGCTCTCTGAACAGTGGTCGCTGGCAAAGCTGCTTGAGCTGGGCGATATTGTCGGAGCCTCCGGTCAGTTGGGTAAGACCAAAACGGGTGAAATTACCATTTGGGTCGAGAAGTTGACGCTGTTGAGTAAGGCTCTGCTGCCGCCGCCGGAAAAGTTTCACGGCCTGGCTGATGTTGACCTTCGATATCGGCAGAGGTATGTGGATTTGTGGGCCAATCCTGAAGTGATGGAGCGTTTCAAAAAACGAAGCGACATAATCTCGTCAATCAGGCAGTTCTTGAACGGCGAAGGCTTTTTGGAAGTCGAGACTCCGATGATGCAGACAGTCGCCGGCGGAGCCGCCGCCAAACCTTTTATTACGCATCACAACAGTCTTGATATGGATTTGTTCCTGCGGATTGCGCCTGAGTTGTTTTTGAAGAGGCTGCTGGTCGGCGGAATGGAGAAAGTTTTTGAGATTAACCGCAATTTCCGCAACGAAGGGCTCAGCAGACGACACAATCCCGAGTTTACGATGCTCGAATTATATCAGGCCTATAGTGACTATAACGTGATGATGGATTTGACCGAGCGACTGATAACTAAACTCATCGAGCAGTACTGTGACAGCCAAAAAGTTCAGTTCGACGAGTGGACGATTGATTTTGCCGGGCCGTGGAAAAAGGCTGCTTATGCCGAGTTGCTCGAACAGTATAGCGGTTGTGCTATCGATGATATAAAGGCCTTGCGCGAAAAAGCTCGAAAACTGGGTATCGACGAAGCTGATATGGATGATGTGGTAGTGATTAACGAAGTATTTGAAGAGACGGTGGAGAAACAGCTTATCAATCCGACGTTTGTGATTGATTACCCGGCGGCTTTGTGTCCTTTGACTCGTCGCAAAAAAGACAATCCCGAATATGCCGAGCGGTTCGAGCTTTACATCGCAAAGATGGAAATGGCCAACGCATATACCGAATTGAACGACCCGACCGTCCAGGAAGAGAACTTCAGAATTCAGCTGCGCGGCCAGCAAGATACGATGGCTACCATGGATGAGGATTTCATCACTGCTCTTAAGTACGGTATGCCTCCGGCGGGAGGACTGGGGATTGGAATCGACAGGCTGATAATGGTACTGACCGGCGCTCTGAGTATTCGCGACGTGGTCCTGTTTCCGCTTTTGAGGCCCCAAAGAGATTCATAAACATTAAAACCCCGCACCTACTTCGAGCGTGGGTTACTATATAAGGGAAAAACACACGGGTGTAAAAGGTGTTCGTTTATTTTTCGATGTTCGAGTCTCAAAGTAGGTGCGGGGCTAAATATCAAAAATTGTCTTCTGTAACTGCCTTATGTTGAAACTATTTCTTTGGCTGCGTTATCTTCACAAGAAGAAGATTGTTCTGCTGAGCATCGCCGCTGTAGCATTGTCGGTCACCTTGATGGTTGTAACCGACAGTATTTTTACCGGCTACATCGAAGGTCTTCGGAACATGACTGTCGCTGATTACGGCGACATAGCAGTTTGGCCTCAAACGACTCATATCAATGATTTCGAGCTTTTTATTGAAAGATTGGAGCGCAATCCGAATATCAAAGCTGCTACACCGTATCTTTTCGGAGGGGGTTTGCTGTTTGTGGAAGGAGGATATGTACGGGCCGTTTCTACCGCTGCGATAGACCCTGTTCACGAAGAAGGTTTTATTAACTGGTCTGAAAGACTCATCAGGCATAAAGAGCTGTCAAAAGCTCCTGACTTTTCAGTGCCCGACCATAACGATTTGCCCGGTGTTTGGCTTGGCATAAATATTATTGCCGAGCCGAATGAAGAAACCGACGAATATGACTTTGAAGCTGCGAAGCAGCTTATCGGCAAACAAGTCATTCTTACTATAGGAGGCCGGGCAATGAAACGGCGTGTGTCCAGGTTCAGAGTTTCGGACATTGTTTTTTCGAAGACATTTTTTTCCGACCAGACACTATATTTGCCCTATGAGCATTTTGAAGCTCTCGAATTTGGTAAAGGTGATGCGAGAAAGACTAATATTCTAAAGATTAGAGTCAAAGAAGGAATTAATCCGGACTCCCTGGTCGATTTTGTTAAAGCTCAGTGGGGTGAATTTGCCGTCGAGACGATGAACTTCGAACCTAGTGCAGTACCGAATCTAATAGTTCATCTGCAGCAGCAGTGGCACAAGGAAATGTTCGAGGATTTGCGGAACCAGATGAGGGTTGTACTGCTCATATTCGGTGTTATCTGCTCGGTGGCGGTGCTGTTGATTTTCTGCATCTTCTATATGATTGTGACGGTTAAGCAGAAGGATATCGCTGTCATCAAAAGCTGTGGCGCATCGAGTACTGCTGCTGCGGTGATTTTCGCAGGATTCGGTGCCTGTGTTGGCATAGTGGGTTCGGCTGTTGGAGTTATTCTGGGAATAATTATTACGAACAATGTCAATGTACTGGAAGAGTGGGTACGGGTAATATTCGGTATAAAGTTGTGGCGGACCAGCTCATACGGCTTGGCCTTTATTCCGCACGATGTTAACTGGCCCGCCGTACCTGCGATAGTAATTGCCGCGGTTCTTGGTTGTATTGTAGGTGTGCTGATACCTTCGATAATCGCAGCAAGGACCAAACCTATCGAGATATTGCGATACGAGTAAGAATAATATGTATAAATTTATTCTGGCATTTCGTTATTTGATAAAACGCAAGATAAGCTATTTTGCCGTAGCCGCGGTAGCACTGTGTGTTTTCGTAGTCTTTGTAGTAATTACAGTAATGACCGGTTTGACAACCGGTTTTAAGACAAAGGTGTACCGCTCTGTCGGTGACTGTGTGGTACACACTAAATCGCTGGTCGGCTTCGGCTATTACGAAGAGTTTCTCGAAATATTGCGACAGCAACCTTATATAGAAGCCGCTTCCCCGGTGATTAAAAACTATGCTCTTGTCGGTGTAGGAAGGACTGCTGGGCGAACAGCTTATGGCCAATATACGAAAGAAATATTTGGAATCGAGCCTGTTTCATACGCTAAAGTGACCGGCTTTGGCGACTGGCTTCAGTACAACAAAGGCAGAGTCGGCAAAGCTTTTGAACCTGTATATGACCCGAATCTGCCGGGGTGTGTTCCGGGTATCGATTTTCTTTTTGACCGTGACGAACAGGGCGATTATCACCCTCCGGATGAACCGACGGCTGTGGCTTTGGAGATTAATTGTGTACCGTTGAACGCAAAGGGTGCGCTGTCAAAGGCGGGCGCCGGCGAGTTCAGTACAAAAACTTTTTATTGCAGCGATTATTTTCATGCCGGGTACAGCCTGGACTGGCGTTTTATCTTTCTGCCCTTTGACGAAGTTCAAATGCTGTGCGGTATGGCAACCGGCCATAAACGTATAACTCACATTCATATTAAATTTACCCCCGGGGTGAGTATTAACGCCGGAGTAAATAACGTTGAGCATCTCTGGTCTGAATTTGTCGAGCTAAAAAAGGACGCACCATATGCCAACCTCCTTGAAAATGTGAAAGTGCAAAGCTGGACGAATATCAGCAAGACGATTGTCGCTCTTGTCGAAACACAGCAGACAATGATGATTGTGTGCTTCGCAATAATTGGTGTTATAACAATCTTTATTGTATTAGTGGTTTTTTATATGATTGTGAGCCACAAGATTAAAGACGTTGGCATTTTAAAGAGTGTCGGCGCCGACTCTTTCAGCATAGTATCACTTTTTTTGTATTTTGCATCTTTGATAGGTATTGTCGGCTCGGCAATTGGAGCGTTTGTCGGATGGCGGTTTCTGGCACATATCAATACTATTGAAGATTGGTTGTTTAAGACATTTGAGTTTCAGTTGTGGGACAGGAGAATCAGTTCTATAGGTGATATACCAAACGCTATCGACCTTAAGGTTTTGGCAATAATAACAATCTGTGCGATTGCTGCTTGTATGCTTGGGGCGCTGTTGCCGAGCTGCAGGGCCAGCCGAATGAAATGTGTAGATACATTGCAGGTAAGTGGATTATGAGCGATAACCATTTGCTGTTGGAAGCTAAGGGAATTCACAAGTCCTACCGTATGGGCCAGGCACAAATTCATGTGCTCAAAGGTGTTGAGCTCAGGGTAAATAAAGGTGAGCTTGTGGCCGTGGTCGGCGCCTCGGGCAGCGGCAAGAGCACACTGCTCCATATACTTGGCGCGTTGGATAAGCCCGATAAGGGAACGGTCAGCTTTGCCGGCCGTGACTTGAACAGTGCCACCGCCGGTCAGTTGAATCGGTTTCGGAACAAAAAGGTTGGATTTGTCTTTCAGTTCTACCATTTATTGGACGAATTGAATGTACTGGAGAATGTACTTATTCCGGCGATGGCGGGCAAAAGCGTACTTGGCTGGATGCTCTGCCGCAAGCGGGCCAGAGAAAGAGCCGGGCAGTTATTAGGTGAATTCGGTCTGGCCGATAGGGCCAGGCATAAGCCGTATCAGCTTTCCGGCGGCGAGAGACAAAGAGCTGCAATTGCAAGGGCACTGATGAACGACCCTGAGTTACTTTTGGCTGATGAACCGACCGGCAACCTTGACTCTGAGACGGGAAATGGTATCTTAGATGTTCTCGAACGGCTTAATGGGGCCGGTCAGACCATCGTTATGGTGACCCATGACGATAGAATTGCTGCCAGGGCCGGACGGACAATAAAACTGGCTGATGGTATTATAGCCCAAGTTTGACGGCCCAAAGGCGAAAACTGCATTTGGCAGGTGACTTTTATGGCTTTGAAGATTTGGTTAAATGGCAAGTTTGTTGATGAGGCGGACGCCAAAATATCCGTCTTTGACCATGGTCTGCTCTATGGCGATGGTGTGTTTGAGGGCATTCGCATCTATAACAGCAAGGTATTCGAGCATCAGGCCCATATTGACCGATTATACAATTCGGCAAAGGGCATTCGCTTGGATATTGCCATGACCAAAAAACAAATGATGAGTGCCGTCGAGAAGACCGTTGAGACTAACGGCGTGATAGACGGTTATGTTCGGCTGGTGGTAACGCGAGGCGTGGGAACGCTGGGTTTTAATCCGTTTATCTGTAATAATGCCAGCATCTTCATAATCGCCGACAATATTCAGTTGTACCCGGAAGAGCTCTATGAGAAGGGGCTTAAGATAATAAGTGCAACTACTATGCGCAACCATCCTCTGGCTATTCCGCCCCAGATAAAGAGCCTGAACTATCTGAACAACATCCTGGCGAAGATTGAAGCCCTGGACAACAATGTGCCCGAAGCGATTATGTATAATCACGAAGGTTACGTTGCCGAGGCTACCGGTGATAATGTTTTTATCGTCAGGGATGGTGTGATTTATGTGCCGCCGGTCGAGGCAGGCTCATTAGAGGGAGTTACGCGCCAAGTGGTCATAAAGTTGGCCGAGGCCGAAGGTATCAAAGTTGTTGAAAAGAACCTTACACGATTTGCTTTGTATATCTGCGATGAGTTTTTCCTGACGGGCACGGCTGCCGAAGTGATAGGAGTTGTGGAAATCGACAGCAGGATGATAGGTGACGGTAAGCCCGGACCAATTACGAAACTGCTCAGGAAGAAATTCTTCGAATACGCCCACGGAAAGTGACGGCCAGGAATAAACCCCGATACCATGAAACAGCCGGTAAAAACTCAACAAGGAGGTAGTTCTGCGCTGAAGGTGATTGTTCCCTTTGAAATCATCAAAGCTGAGCTTGCGGAGGTGAATGCCTTGATAAAAGGTCAACTTGCCTCTTGTCCATACAGGCGCGGTGTTGATGAGTTGCTGCAGTACATTACCGGCCAAAGCGGCAAAATGCTTCGCCCGGGCATGGTGCTTCTGTCGGGCAAGTGTTGCGGCCAAATCACCGATGAGCACATTCGCGTCGCTGCGATTTTCGAGATTATACATAACGCGACATTGGTGCATGATGATGTTGTAGACCAATCTCAGATGCGCCGAGGCAGAGAAAGTGTGAATCACGTATATGGTAATGAATCGGCTTTTCTGCTCGGCGATTTTCTTCTGAGCTAGGTCTTTAATATGTGTGCTGAGCTTCGGCGCGTT
>CAZNXD010000005.1:0-4914 GCA_964576935.1 uncultured Pirellulales bacterium
CGAGATACAAAGACAGTATTGACCCGGTAATTCTGGCCACCTGTTATGAGTTGGGCATAGAGCAGGTTTATCGTATCGGCGGAGCACAAGCGGTTGCGGCCCTGGCATTTGGTACCGAGACAATAAAGCCGGTTGATAAAATTGTTGGGCCCGGCAGTGCCTGGGTACAAATGGCCAAGAAAGAAGTGTTCGGGCTGGTTGGAATCGACTCAATTGCCGGACCAAGTGAGGTTTTGATAATCGCAAATGAGACAGCTAATCCGGCGTGGATAGCAGCAGATATGCTCAGTCAGGCGGAACACGCTCCCGGTAGCAGTGCCCTGTTGTTTACCGATTCAGCAAAGCTTGCTGAGAGCGTACTTGAACAGTTAAAGCAGCAGGTTGGTCGGCTAAGTCGCGCGGAAGAGACAAGTGAGTGTCTTGCGAAATTCGGCGGCATAGTTGTTTTTAAGAGTATTGATGAAGCAATAACACAAGCCGATTTCTTTGCGAGTGAGCATCTGCAGATTCAGTGCGGCGACCAAAGCAGAAAAATCGCCGAAAAGATAACAAATGCCGGCGCGATTTTTATAGGTGATTACTCTCCTGTTGCTGTTGGCGATTACTGGGCGGGACCGAGTCATACACTACCTACGGGCATAAGCGCACGGTTCTTTAGCGCGTTAAGCGCCAATGATTTTATCAAATCAACGAGCATTATAGAATACGACAAAAAGAAGCTCGCCAAAAGCGCAGAAGATATCATCCGCCTGGCTGAGATTGAGGGTTTGGATGCGCACGCCAAAAGTGTCAAGATTCGCCGGCAATGATACTTACCTGATTGTTACACATCCCAGTTGAGCTTTTCCTGGTATTTGTAATAGAATCGGCCCAGTAGATGTGTTGCTACCATCAGAAAATAAATGTGGCCGGTCAGCATGACCCAGGACATAATTCTTGTTTGCCCAATCATGTAGAAAGCCTTTACAGCAACATGGCCAAGGACAACCAAAAAAGCAACCATGACGCAGTAGTAAAAGAAAGTGCTGAAGATAGAGCCGATTACAATAACAGGATTCAGGCCGGTAAGAGAATCGAACATCACAACCGACAAAAGCGCCATGGGAAAAATAAACGCAGCAGAATAAACCAGCACCGCGAAGATTGTATCGGTTTTCTGAGTATGCTGATAATATAGAATCGCCGGGGTAGCGAAGACGGCGAGGCACGATAGTATCTTTATAAGTTGCCAGGACATATCGCCGATACTGGGATTAACACCGATAATATCAGGTGCTCGAATGTATCCATCCGCACTGCTGCGAATGCATTCGCAGAGGTACCAGTATATGTAAAGTAGCATCACAATCCTAACGAACACGCCGACCATAATAAATAAAAACAGCAAAACAACCAGAGGTGGGAACCAGAGTACGACAAAACTCGTAAAAATTTTAAGCAGTTCGACAAACAATGGCACGCCGATAAAAACAGCGAGCATCATTAGACCGGGCTTGCTGATGGGATAGAGAAATATATCAATCAGCCAGGGCAACTTTCTTTGAGGTGGTTTTTCGGCGTCGGCATCTTCAGCAGCTTGCTGCTGGTATGATTCTGATTTTGTTGGCGGTTTTGGAACCGGCTGGAACATGGAATCAGTTATTTCTGACATCGGCTGCCGCCTGCTGCATGTCAATTATATATTAAAGCCTGCTTAATTCGTTAAGCGAGCTTGTCTGCGATGATTTGCTGAGCTTTTTCAAGAGCCTGGTCGATTTTAGCCGGATTCTTGCCGCCGGCCTGAGCCATTTGGGGCCGGCCTCCTCCTCCTCCGTCGATGATAGGTGCGATTTGCTTTATGATGTCACCGGCCTTTAAACCCTTCTTAATCAGGTCATCACTAACACCAACAATTAAATTCGCTTTATCACCGTCAACATAACCGAACACTGCCACGACGGATTGTTCCTTTTTCTTTACCATATCAACCGCTGCCCGCGCCTGCTCGGCATTTGTAGGTGAGAACTTACCTGTGATGACTTTGGTATTACCGACTTTTACAGGTCTATTCAGTAATTCGTTGGCTTCAGTCAAGGTGTCACTGCTGGTTCTTTTTGAAGCGGCCTTTAATTCTTTGGCAATTTTTTTGTTTTCTTTTATCAGGGCATTGACCCTGTCGGTGATTTGCTCAGGCTGCACTTTCAGAATCTGCGTTAATTCATCTATAATATCACTTCGCTGCTGCAGATAATCTTGTAGAGTTGCTCCGGTAAGTGCTGTGATTCTGCGGACACCCGCTGAGATACTTTCTTCTTTAGTAATTTTAAAACCTCCTATAGCCCCGAGTCTTTCGACGTGAGTGCCGCCGCAAAACTCCTTACTGAACGCTTCGTTCTCTTTATCCTTGCTATCGGTACCTATAGCAACTACGCGAACTTCATCGCCGTATTTTTCTCCGAATAAAGCCATAGCACCGAGTTTTTCAGCTTCTTTGCGCGGCAGTGTTACAAAGCTGACCGGCTCATCGGCAACTATTCGTTTTCTGACAAGCTGCTCGACCTTTTCAATCTGCTCTTTAGTCAGAGCCTTAGGGCAGGTAAAATCAAACCGCAGATAATCC
Organism: uncultured Pirellulales bacterium; assembly: GCA_964576935.1. Taxonomy (GTDB): domain Bacteria; phylum Planctomycetota; class Phycisphaerae; order Sedimentisphaerales; family Anaerobacaceae; genus CAYMOE01. The sequence continues at coordinate 2,600 of CAZNXD010000005.1, forward strand.
GGTCCGACAAGGCTACCCTGCTGGCTGACGGATTTGCCGACGACCTCTTGCAGTGCCCACTGCAGCAGGTGTGTAGCGGTATGATTTTTCTTTATTGAATTTCTGTCTTTGCTTACTGTTGCGGTTGCATCTTCGCCGATCTCAAATGAACCTTCGACAACTTTGCCCTGATGCAGGACGCAGTCGGCGATTTTCGTGGTGTTCTCTACGACAAAAGTTGCGTTCTTTGATTCGATTTTTCCGCAGTCACCGACCTGACCACCGGACTCGGCATAGAAACAAGTTTTATCAAGAACGATAGCTGCCTTTTGGCCTGTCTCGACTGTCCCTGTGTTGTGGAAGCCGTCGCTATCGACAAAGCCTAAGATTTTGCTTTGGCAGCTATTGGTCTGGTATTTATGTACATCTTCTGTTTTCGGCAGCTCAGTGTCGGCAACGGATGCAAATGCCGCAGTATCTTTTTGAGCCGCTCTGGCACGAGCTCGCTGCTGGTCCATCAACTCGTTGAAGCGGCCGGTATCGACTTTTAGTCCTCGCTCACGGGCCATAAGCTCGGTTAAATCCAGCGGAAAGCCGTAAGTATCGTAAAGCTGAAAGGCTTCGTCGCCTGCGATAGTTTTGTTCTTTGATTTGCCTGCTTTTTCAGCGGCGGACGAAAAAATCTCAATGCCCCGGTCGAGAGTCCTGCCGAAACTTGCCTCTTCCGATTCAATAACGGTGGCGACAAACTCAGCTCGTTCTTTAATTTCAGAAAAAGCTTCGCCCATCAATTCGGTTAAAGTAGGTATGAGCTTGTAAATGAATGGTTCGTGCATACCGAGTACCCGGCCAAAACGAGCCGCTCTGCGAAGAATACGGCGGATAACATAACCACGGCCTTCATTGGAAGGTGTACAATTATCTGTGATAGCGAAGGTGACCGTCCGCAAATGGTCTGCAATGACGCGAAATGCGATATCGGCCTGGTCGGTATCACTGCCGCGATATTTTTTACCGGTTTGTTCGGATATGGCGTCTATCAATGTTGTGAATAAATCAGTGTCATAGTTGGACTTTTTGCCCTGCAGGAATCTGGCCATCCGTTCCAGACCCATACCGGTATCGACATGCTTTGCTGGAAGTGGCGACAGTTTGCCGTTGCCGCTTCGATTGAATTGAATAAAGACAAGATTCCAGATTTCGATAACGTTGGGGTCATCCTTGTTAACCAAAGAACCTCCGGATTTGTCCGGGGTATCGTCATAGTGTATTTCACTGCAAGGTCCGCACGGCCCGATGTCTCCCATCTCCCAGAAGTTGTCTTTTTTATTTCCGGGGTGGATGCGCTCGTCGGGCAGATATTTTTTCCAAAGCTTGTGTGCCTCATTATCAGGCTCCAGCCCCTCTTTGGCATTGCCTTCAAAATATGTGGCGTGCAGCCGCTCGGGGTCGACTTTCCAGACTTCCGTCAGTAGCTGCCAGGCCCATTCGATAGCTTCGGCTTTGAAGTAATCGCCGAATGACCAGTTGCCGAGCATCTCGAAGAATGTATGGTGGTATGTGTCAACGCCTACTTCCTCAAGGTCGTTGTGTTTTCCGCCGGCGCGGATGCATTTCTGACTGTTGGCGGCGCGTTTGTAATCGGTTTTGGTCAATCCGAGAAAGATATCTTTGAACTGATTCATTCCCGCATTGGTAAAAAGCAGGGTCTCATCGCCTATAGGCACGACCGGTGAGCTTGGCACAGACTTATGGCCACGTTCTTCAAAGAATTTTATGAAGTCACTTCTTACCTGATTCGATGTAAGCACAGTTTTCTTCCCAAATGCCTCGGCAATGATATTCGACTGTTAGCTAAGGCCTTTTTCAGCAAGAACCTTTTGTTTTAATTCTTCGCAGAGGTCTTTATTTTCTTTTAAATACTTTTTGGCGTTTTCTCTTCCCTGGCCGAGGCGCACATCGCCGTAGTTCAGCCATGCACCGCTTTTTTCTACGATATTACAAGCGATGCCTAGGTCGATAATGTCGCCTTCGTAGCTGATGCCGGAATCGAACATGATATCGAATTCAGATTCTCGGAACGGCGGGGCAATCTTGTTTTTAACCACGCGGGCCCTGATATGAGTACCTATGGCGCCGGTATTGTCTTTGATAGTAGCTATTCTTCGTACATCGATGCGTACCGAACTGTAGAATTTCAGGGCTCTACCGCCGGTAGTGGTTTCTGGATTGCCGAACATCACACCGATTTTCATACGTATCTGGTTGATGAATATCAAAGCTGTCTTGCTTTTATTGATGACTCCGGCGAGCTTTCGCATGGCCTGGCTCATCAG
>CAZNXD010000005.1:4924-15685 GCA_964576935.1 uncultured Pirellulales bacterium
CATGTGACTATCGCCCATTTCACCTTCAAGCTCAGCCTTGGGTGTTAGTGCCGCAACCGAATCGATTACAATTACGTCAACGGAATTTGAGCGGATGAGCATCTCTGCGATTTCAAGCGCTTGTTCGCCGGTATCGGGCTGACTAACCAAAAGAGCGCCGACATCTACACCGAGTCGCTTGGCCCAGGTTGTGTCCAGGGCATGCTCGGCATCGATGAATGCTGCTACGCCGCCTTTTTTCTGCGCGCTGGCAATGATATGCAAAGCTAAGGTAGTTTTACCCGATGACTCCGGCCCGTACAGTTCGGTGATTCGCCCGCAGGGGACACCACAGCCGCCAAGTGCAATATCAAGCGACAGGGCGCCGGTGGCGATACCTTCTATCTTGGCGTACAAGTTTTCGTCCATTTGCATAATGGCGCCTTGGCCGTATTGCTTTTCGATTTGAGCGACGACCCGCTCCAGCGCGGACTCACGGCTGGTTTGGTCGGTTGCTGTTGTTTTCTTCTTGGTTTTTGCCATAACCGGTTTACTCCAATCCCTTGTTATTTCTGCAGTTTATATGTTCCCAGGGCCGTATAAATCGGGCCTCTCTTGGTAAGCTCGCTCTGATAGACGACGATAGAGTCAACTAAGCTGGCCCCTGCCTCGAACGGCCCATAGTTATCCACAAGAGCGGCTAATTCCACGCCGGCCTTGTAGTTCTTTATTCTACACAGAGTAAGGTGTCCTGTGAACCGTCTTGTTTCTTTGGCGAATCCTATAGCCCAAAGCTGCTCATCGAGCTCATTTGCCAGCCGTGCCAGTTGTTCACCGCCGTCCGTGGTTCCGACCCAGAGCACTCTTGCACTTGCCCCGCCGAAATGACCGACCGTTTCAATATCTAAATCGAACGCATCGTGCCCTTGAGCTACCTGCTCGGCGGCCCTGCAGACATCGATGATATCCGCGTCCTTGACTTCGCCGAGGAATTTGAGCGTCAGATGCATCTTGTCCGCCTCGACCCATTTGACGCTTCTTTCATCCGCCTTTGTCCTTTGCTGAAGCTCTCGCTGCAGAGCGGCTATTTTCTTTCTTACGCCCTCATCGATATCTACAGCTATGAAAATTCTCATAGTCTATTTTTCAGAAACTTGTTATATGCCTGAGTTTTTCGAGTCTTTTTTCAATTGATTTGTTGTTTATCGAAGTCAGCCCGTCGAGTGAAAAATCGGAAATGGTGAACGATGCGACCACCGTTCCATATGCTATTGCCTTTTTCAAGGTTGCTGTATCGACGTTACCTTCCTTTGCAATGTAGCCCATAAATCCCCCGGCGAAACTATCCCCGGCACCGGTCGGGTCGATAACGTCCATCGAAGGATAAGCGGCCAAGATGAGTTTATCGCCCTGAACATCCATTAATGAGCCCGACTCTCCTTTTTTGATGATTACCACCTTAGGTCCCATGGCGGATATTTTATCAGCCGCCTTAATCAGGTTGACCTCATCTGCCAGAATCCTCGCTTCTTCATCGTTCAGCACCAGACAATCGATTCTCTCAAGCAGCTTTTTTAGGTCTTTCGTGTGCTCGGTTATCCACATATTCATCGTATCAGCTGCTACAAATTCGGGCTTGCTGACCTGCTCCAGCAGCTCAAGCTGCAAAGCCGGCGCCGTATTGGCCAGAAACACAAATTTGCTATTCCGATAGACATCCGGCACTTTAGGCGGCGCTTCAGCTAATACATTAAGTTCGACATTATCTGTAGTTCGCTCGTTCATTGCTCCGTGATACGTTCCAGACCAGCGGAATGTCTTAGAGCCTTTTCGCAGCTCCAGCCCGGCTAAATCCACGTTTTTTCCGGCAAAAACCTCAGCCAAATCGAAGGGACAATCATCGCCGATAACACCAACCAGCCGAACCGGTGAAAAGAAACTCGCGGCCATGCCGAAATAAATGACCGAGCCGCCTAAGCAATCCTTGCGACTGCCGAACGGTGTATTAACCGTATCAATCCCTATCGAACCTGTTACCAATAGTGACATTGTTATTTATTACTCCTCTGATGTGACTTTAAACTCTCTAAGAGTTAAATCGGCTCTTGTTAGTGTGCGGTCTTTGCCCAATAGTTGAATCGAGTCAAAGATTGGCAGACTAACATTTGTGCCGCAAATGGCGACACGCAGCGGCTGAGCCACTTTGCCTAAGCCGACCTGTTTTTCTTCCGCCAGGCCGCGTAGCATATTCTCTACTTTTTCTTCCGTTAGTTCGTCGAGTGCTTCGAGCCTGTCACGCACGATTTGCAGCATAGCCAGGCCGTTACCTTTTAGCAGCACCTTTTTTACCGCCTTTTCATCGTACTCTATCTCGTCGTCGGCCAGGAACAGAAATCTGCTTTTCTGCTCGACGGCCTCTAAGGTTTTTGTACCTTCGCTTATTTCAAGAATTCGCGTTAGCTTCCGGTCGTCCGCTTTAGCCAAAGGCGAATCGACCACTGCAAGGTATTTTTTGAAATGACCAAGCAGCTTGTCTTTGCTTAGGCGTTTCATGTGCTCTGTATTGAAGGCCAGCAATTTGTTTCTGTCGAAAAGACTGTTGGTCTTGGTCAGCCTCGTAAGGTCAAAAATCTCTATCAATTCATCGGTCGATAAAATCTCCCGGTCGTCGCCCGGTGACCAGCCCAATAGTGCAATGAAATTTACCAGAGCTTCAGGCAGATAGCCGCTTTTGAAGAAATCGACGACGTTGATTTCGGGCAGATGTATGCCGAGGTAGTTAGCCATGGCGGTTATCTTTTCCTGCTCGATTTGGGCCTCGCCTTTGAGAAATTTATTAAGTTCGTCGATGGTAACACCACCGGCTGAAGCGATTTGCTCGATGTCGGTATCCGATTTTTCTTTTATCGTTTTTGTCAGTGTTTTACCGCGTTCGCGTTTCGATAATTTGCCGCCGCCTTCGCTGATTGTTACTGACATATGAGCATATACAGGTGGTTTGAAGCCAAGTGCCTTTTGCAGAGCGACGTGGCAGGGGGTGTTCATAAGATGTTCCTGGCCGCGGATGACATGTGTTACTTCCATAAGCTCATCATCAACGACACAGGCAAAATGATACGTCGGAAACCCGTCGGATTTGCAGATGATAAAATCACCGAATTCGCCCGCTGCGAATTTGACCTGCCCCCGGACTACATCCTCAACAACAATTTCTTCGTCCGGCATACAAAAACGGACTGCCACATCCCGTCCTTCGGCACGAGCCTTTTCGACCTCAGATTCGTCGGGGAATTTTTCGGGCCTCGGATATATAAAACCCTGCTTTTTATCCTGGGCCTCTTTGCGCATGGCCTCGAGTTCTTCGGGAGTATCGAAGCAGTAATAAGCCAGACCTGCATCGAGAAGTTTCTGCGTATATTGTTTATATATATCAATCCGCTCGGATTGAAAGTAAGGTCCGTGTGGTCCGCCGACTTCGGGGCCTTCGTCCCATTCGATGCCCAGCCAGTGTAAATCCTTGATTACTTGTTCGGTAGCTGCTGGGGTATTGCGCTTCTGGTCGGTATCCTCGATACGCAGAATCATCGTGCCTTTATGATGACGGGCCAGCAAATAGCAGAACAAGGCTGTACGCGCACCGCCTATGTGCAGATAGCCGGTTGGCGATGGAGCAAAACGTGTGACAATTTTGTCAGCCATTTTCAGTCCTGGATTCAATGCGTAAGTTCATAGAAAAAAGCAGGATAAAGTAAAGCCCGTTTATTGTCAAGCTCGGCGGATTTATGGTGTACGGCCGCGATTTGTTTTGCTAAATTAGGCACACCGTGAGCGCAAATAAAGCCCCAAAAATGTTGGAACGTGATGAATTGGCCCAGGTTGTCAGACTCGCGCCGCTGGTCTCAATCGACTTGATAATAGAGGACGGCCAAGGCCGGGTATTACTTGGGATGCGAACCAATACCCCTGCCAGGGGATATTGGTTTGTCCCCGGCGGCAGGATTCTTAAAAATGAAAGAATCACCCAGGCATTTGAGCGAGTTGTAAAAAATGAGTTGGGCCTGGAATTGAACTATGACCAGGCGGAGTTTGTCGGGGTATTTGAGCATATATATTCGACGAATTTCGCTTTAGCGGAAGATTTCGGGACTCATTACGTGGTCTTGGCCCATCGAGTAAAGCTGCCTGGTGCGGTTGATATTTCTGCGGATAATCAACACAGCGAGCTTGTGTGGTTCGATAAGGATAAAATACTTAGTGACGAAAAAGTGCACCCCAATACCAAGGCATACTTCAAAGGTAGTTAAAAATGGCTAACGAAGAATCCGGTGAGCGATTGGATTTTGTTCGGCAGATAGTTGCCGATGATTTGAAGACCGGCAAGTGGGACGGCCGTGTGGCGACGCGGTTTCCGCCCGAGCCGAACGGTTATCTGCATATCGGTCACGCCAAGAGCATTTGTCTTAACTTCGGTATCGCCGCAGAATTCGGCGGTACGTGCAATCTGCGCTTTGACGATACCAACCCAGTCAAGGAAGAGCAGGAATATATCGACTCGATTATAGAGGACATCAAATGGCTTGGCTGGGACTGGGAGAACAGACTCTATTATGCCAGTGACTATTTCGAGCAGATGTACGAATACGCCGTGCAGTTGATAAAAAAAGGAAAGGCCTACGTCTGTGATTTGACGCCCGAGAAGATTCGAGACCATCGGGGAACGCTGACCAAACCGGGAAAGAACAGCCCGGACCGCAGCCGAAGCATTGAGGAAAATCTTGAGCTGTTTGAACGAATGAAAAATGGTGAGTTTCCGGACGGTTCGCGAACGCTCCGAGCTAAGGTTGATATGGCTCATCCAAATCTGAACATGAGGGACCCGGTGATGTACCGGATATTACACGCCAGCCATCCTCGAACCGGCGATAAGTGGTGCATTTATCCGATGTATGACTGGGCACACGGGCTTGAAGATTCAATCGAGAAGATCACCCATTCGGTTTGTACGCTGGAGTTTGAAAATCACCGGCCTTTGTATGACTGGTTCCTCGATGAGCTGGGTATTTTTCATTCGCAGCAGATAGAATTTGCAAGACTGAATCTAACTTTTACCGTGATGAGTAAACGCAAGCTGCTGCAGCTTGTACAGGAGAAATTAGTCAGCGGCTGGGATGACCCACGAATGCCGACTATATGCGGCCTGCGCAGGCGGGGATTTTCACCGGCAGCCATTCGCAATTTGTCAACAAATTCAACAGCACCGTAGACGTAGCTCTGTTGGAGCATTGTCTGCGTGAAGATTTGAATAAGACCAGCCCCAGAGTAATGACGGTGCTTCGGCCGTTGAAAGTTGTAATCACCAACTACCCCGAGGGCCAGATTGAAGACCTGGACGCCATTAATAATCCCGAAGATGAAAATGCGGGAACGCGCAAAGTTCCGTTCTCGCGCGAGATTTATATCGAGCGGGAAGATTTCATGGAGGAGCCGCCGAAAAAGTTCTACCGCCTGGCGCCGGGCCGAGAGGTAAGATTGCGATACGCGTATTTTGTCAAATGTGCAGATGTGATTAAAGATGAAAACGGCAACATAATAGAAGTACATTGTACGTATGACCCGGCTACACGAGGCGGTGACGCGCCGGACGGCAGGAAGGTCAAATCGACTTTGCACTGGGTCAGTGCCGAGCGCGCTCTGGATACAGAAGTGCGTCTTTATGATTATCTCTTTACAAAAGAAAATCCTGAAGAAGCAGAAGATGGACAGGACTTCAAGGCAAATATCAATCCTGACTCACTTGAGGTATTAACCGGCTGTAAGGTTGAGCCGTCATTGGCTGATGTAAAACCTTTGGAACGATTCCAATTCGAGCGGCTGGGTTACTTCTGTGTTGATTCGGACAGCTCGAAAGAAAAGCTAATCTTTAGCCGCACGGTGACGCTCCGTGACCCTTGGGCTAAAATTCAAAAACAACAGCAGGCCAAGTAAATTGTCAGGAATGCTCCACGTCGTTATCAAAAGTTAGTCATTTTCCTAAAATCATCTTGACCGATATCAGCAGCAAAGCGAAACCAAAAATCCTTGTAAGCGTTGCATTAGATACGTTGATTGCAAATTTTGCCCCGATCAGACCGCCAATCAAGAACCCAATACACATCAAGCCGGCCACCTTTACGTTGACATAACCTTTGGAGTAATACGTCCAGGCGGCAAGTAAGCCTATCGGGGGGACCAGCATAGCCAAAGTTGTCCCTTGTGCGCTGTGCTGTGAGAAGCCGAACAAAAAGAAAAGCGCGGGCACTATAATCACACCGCCGCCTATGCCAAGCAACCCGCTGAATACTCCCGCTGCAAGACCAACCAGCAATAGCAATAGATTGTTCATAAAAAGTTCCTTGCCTGAGTAGTTAATCGAATAGTTCCTGAAATTTTGATTTTATGTCGGGGCTTTGACAGAGCGTCTGGCCTATCAGGCACGCCCGAACACCGACTGATATGAGCTTCTCAACGTCGTCGCGGGTCTTGATACCGCTTTCAGCGACTAGCTCATTAGTGTTTTCCAGTAGCTCTGCAAGCCGACCCGTTGTATTGATGTCAACATTCATTGTAGTCAAATCGCGATTGTTAATGCCTAAGATACTGTAGCTTTTCTTGGGAAAGCCGATGAAGCTGCGAACTGCAAGCAGAGTATCGGCGCTGTGCACTTCCAGCAATACGGTCAGGGTAAGTTCCGCAGCTAAAATCATTAAATCGGATATATCAGCGGTCTTTAGTGTTTCTGCGATTAGAAGTATAGCATCGGCGCCGGCTGCCCTTGATTCGTAAACCTGCCAGAGGTCTATGGTGAAATCCTTTCGCAGTACGGGTAAATCAACGGTCTCTTTAATTTGTTTTAAATATTCGAGCCTGCCCTGAAAGTACTTTTCATCGGTCAGAACACTTATAGCGTCGGCGCCGCAATCTTTATAAATACGTGCGATTTCAACAGGGTCAAAGTCTGCTCGTATAAGGCCGGCCGACGGTGAGGCCTTTTTAACTTCGGCAATAACATTTAATCCACGGATATTCGGCTTGGTGACAGCTTGATAAAAATTGCGGCACTTGGGCAATGATTCGATTTGTTCTTTAAACTGTTTGATGCTCGTGTGCTTTTTTCGCTGTTCGACTTCAGCCTTTTTATCTTCTATTATTTTATCAAGTATATTTTGCACAGTAATTTATCCTGACAGTTTAACGTAAGCCATTCTCACCTCTTTCAGGGTGTTCTTGAGCACCTGCTGCTCCTGTTCGGTGAGGTTGCCTTTGCATTTTTCTTCGATTGTTTCGAGCATATCTATATTGTATTTGGCAAGCTCCAGGTCGGGTTCTTTGGGCTCCTGGCCTTCCAGGTGAATCAGGCCCAGCGAAAAGAATATCTGGGTGGTGAGCATGCTTATCAAGGCGGCGAAGTCACCTTTGGGCAATGGACCGCGGGATTGCTGTTGTTCTTTTTTTTCAGTTTTTTCCTCAGCCGCGAGAATCTCCTTTTCCTTCTGGGCTTCGGCCTTCCAGTCCTCATCAACAATTATCTTCTTTTCGTCTGTTTTTTTTTCTTCGTCGGCCATCTGTGCTGCCTCCTGTTTTCTTTTGTTTTATATGTTTTGTCCAAAACGATTTGTCTATTTACGATATTTTTTCATTTGCCTGTCGATGTCTTTCTTTTGTTGTTTCTCGGTCAGGGTCTTTCTTTTATCGAACTGTCTTTTGCCGTGAGCCAGGGCAAGTTGTATTTTGGCGAAGCCCCTGCTGTTAAAATAAATCTTCAATGGAACCAGCGTAAAACCTCGCTGTTCGAGCTTGCCCGTTATTTTGCGAATCTGCTGCTTGCGCAGCAGCAGTTTTCTTTTTCTCGCCGGCTCATGGTTGTTGGCTCCGGCCTGTTCGTACTGAGCTATGCTTGCGCCGAGCAGCCAGCACTCGTTGTTGTTGATTCTGGCATATGAGCCGCTCAAATCTGCCTGGTGTGCTCTTAGGGATTTGACCTCACTTCCGACTAATGACAGGCCCGCTTCGAACTTTTCTACCAGCTCGAAATTGTGGTAAGCCTTCTTGTTTACCACAACCGGCTCATCTTTTTTATTCTTATCGCTCTTGGCGGCTTTCGCTGTCATTTAGGCTATGATATAGCAGGCCGATGTTCTTTTCAAGCAAACGCGATTATTTGCCCAGAACCAGCTGATGGACCACCGCGGCCACAGCCCAGACCGCAAAACTGGCTGTAAGTGTTATCCGCAGCGGTATAGCCCGGCGAAAGCATAGAAAGGCTGTAAGAAAGAATCCGATGCTCGGCAGAATTCCCCACAGCGCAGCCTCGCAGTAGCAAACCATCTTCTGAGAATCACCAGACAAATCAGAATACAGCCAGATAAGCACAAGCAAGCCCGTCAGGGGCATAACGGCGATAAGGCCGGCCAGGGAAGGGAGCTTTCGGCCGGTATAAGTACACAAACCAATTACGAAAACGCTTATCAAAAGCTTAGTCAAAAAGCGCATTGAATTAGCTTAGTGAGAACATCTCGTAAAATAGCAGGAATTTCAGTCAATTATCCTTGGCTCTGTTCAGTGCTTTTCTGTTCCGCTAATTTGTCTACGTTGTCAGAAATCCTGAACATAACCAGAATCAACTCCAGCCAAACGCGAGCCATAAGTACATAAAGGAAAAACGCTATCGGTGCCATGATAATACTTAAAAAAGCCGCTCCGCCACCGCTGGCAATACCGCCAATGAGTATAGTCACTGCGCCTATTGCTGAGCCAATGATGGCTATCACAAACAGAACCTTTATGAGGCGGACAGTGATAAACTCGCTAAATGAAATGTCAAATAAAGCGCCGAAAAACCCTTTTTCTGCCATAATGCCACTCCCTTCTAAAAAGTAACAGTTTCATTATCCGTTTGATAATGCTTGGATAATACTATTACAAGTGCCGGTTTTACCGTCAAGGGTAAAATCTACCCCATCTCCTGCTGAGCTGGTCTATTCCCGAGTTCTTATTTTTTTGCATCCTGACAGAACTTGCCCATAAGCATAATTGCATCTGTGCATTTTTCCATCGAGCCGTCCATTGCGGCATACGCCTCAACGAGCTTGATTAGTTCCGGGTCGGCCTGGCCTTCGTAAAGGTGGTGCTTGACGTTGACGATGCCGGCGTCGCAGCCGTATTTCATCGCCGTATGGACGTAAGCTCGCATAATACCTATCTTTCGGCTGGGTAAATCACGAGCACAGTTGCTGACTCCCAGCGAAAGGTGCACGTCCTTCATCCTGGCGTCACTCTTTATTTTCCTGATGGTTTCGAAGGTCCTGTAAGTATAGCCGGGAACATCCGGTTGCATGGGCATATCGATGGCTAAAGGAAACACCGTCGAATCGAAGAATATCTCGGTCGGCTTAAAGCCGTATTTGCCGGTTGCCTCATCGAATATCTGTTTTGCCAGCGAGAAGAGTTCGTCCACTGAATGAGAACCACCGGGGCCGGTAGGTTTGTCCTCGCTCATAAGCAGCCCGATGAAGGCGTAATCGAAATCTTTCTTGAGCCCGAGCATATTGTTCATCGTGTAAACTTTGATGGAATTCACCAGCGGCTGGGTCACTTGCTCATCTGTGTTGTACCATTCTTTAAGGCCGGCTGTAAGAACGTCGTCGTTACTGCTGTCGATACATACGGGGATACCTTCACTGTATTTGCGGACGAGCTTGACGTATTCGACCATTGTGTCAATGGCCGCCTGGGGACTCGTTTCGCCAAATTCATCTACATTTATTGCGATGTAGTCGGCTCCTTCAGCCACCTGGTTTTGGATTAGGTCTTTGATGTAATTCAATGGCTCAGAGTCTTTTGAATAGGCATCGGCTCCGAGTTCGCTTAGTTCCTTCATGACCTTGCCGGTTTTCGGTATAGACGCATGAATTGATTCACCGATGCTGATGAAGCTCTTACTCATTATGTGGTCCTTTCTCAAAAGCGAAACGGTTCAAGTCAATGTCGGCGATTGTATATATGCCTCTCGAGCCGGGCAAGAGACAAACATTTGAGCATCCATTTATAGCTTAACCATGACAAAACAGATACAGTCACTAAGGCATTTTTTTTGCACTATATTGCTGCCGGGCACATAACAGGCGAAAGCTTACTGGGAAACAGAGGTTTTTGTGGACAACGTGTTGATAAGTCCGAAATCCCAAATTAAGACAGGGATTGTCTGTATATGTATTCAGGGGCCTAATATACGAGGAACAGGCGTGGTCAAGGCAGATATTAACGATACCATCCGTCTTGTATTTGCAAGCTCTTTTTTATCAAATGGTTACAGATGTCCGATAAGCACGCAACGCGAACCATGCGACTAATATGAGCGGATTTTTTTGCCCAGATTATCAAGGCTGACATTAGCAGATTCTTGACGAATATTTACCGGCTTAGTGGATAAATGAGGAAAATGCCACGTGGATTTGAGCAATTTGGTCCATTTTTTGCAGGGGCAGGCTATTTCTGGAAACTCACGATTTGTTGCTTCAGGTCCCGGCAGGCAGATGAAGAATCCTCTGCTTTGGCTATAGCTGAGCAAACAGCAACGGTAGAGGCCCCGGCTTTGAGTATGTCCGCAACATTTTTGGTAGTTATGCCCCCAATCGCGACGCCAGAGACACCGGTGTCTTTCAGAAACTCTGTGCCTTCTCTTACATATTCGAGACCGACCGGCTGCAATGCGGGTTTAGTATCTGTTGCAAATACCGGTCCGAG
>CAZNXD010000006.1:0-15437 GCA_964576935.1 uncultured Pirellulales bacterium
TTAAATAAATTTTATATCAGAGTGGTTCTTTGAGATAACTGAATATTTGAGGTATTCATCAATGAGCCAGAAACCATTTGTTGTTGAATTGAACGATGAGCATGGATTTCAGAGGTTATTGCCCGGTGAGCCCCAGACCTGCGGAATGAAGTCAGGCCGGGTATATTTAGAGCCGGGCCAAAGTTGCGGCCGGCACAGCACAGAACAGAAGGAAGAAATCCTTGTTTTTCTGTCCGGCAGGGGAGTTGCTGTTATTGGTGACGAACAGACAACCGAATACGAAGTAGGCCAGGGCAAGGTCTCTTACATTCCCCCGCATACCGTACATGACGTGAAAAACACCGGGACCGAGCCGTTGATTTATATCTACTGCGTGACGCCGGTTTAAAATTAGGGCGATTAGCTTTTGCTTGTCACGTATATAGCCTGTTCGGCAAAGAAATTAGGCGCCAATCGCACAGCTCTGGGACGGTATTCTATCAATGGAATCCGTTTTTCGATTGTTACGCCTAACTTGTCGCAGAATTGCTCAAAATCCTTGAGTGACAGGAAATGAATGTTCGGTGAATCGTGCCAGCCGTAAGGTAATTCTCTTGTGACCGGTGCATTGCCGTCCATGAGCAACTGTAGCCTGCACCGCCAGTGAGCGAAATTAGGAAAGCTCACAATTACTTTTGTGCCCACCCGCAGTAATTCGCTAAATACCTTCTCAGGATTTTTGAGCGTTTGCAGGGTCTGGGAGAGTATTACCACGTCGAAGCTCTTATCGTCATAAGCAGCTAATCCTCGTTCGATATTGTATTGGATTACAGGCAGGCCCTGGCATACACAATCGAGAAGCGAATTCTGATTGAGTTCAATGCCTTCACCACGGATGTTTTTGTCGACCGTCAAACGCCCCAGCAATTCGCCGTCACCACAGCCGACATCAAGGACCCTGCTGTCAGGCTCGATAAGAGCTTCAATCAGTTCATAGTCGACCCGATGTCGCCACGCAGATTCTCTGGATTGATGTTGCTCGACTGTAACGCATTTACGAGCGGCATCCGGCCTGTGAGTTGCGTCAAGAAAACACGAAATGAACCTGCCGAGTGTATCGTTTTCCAGCAGGAATGCATCGTGCCCATAAGAAGATTCAATGTTCGAGTAGCTAACATCCTTTCTGTTAGATACCAGAGCATTGACAATTTCTTCAGATTGAGCCGGCGTAAACAGCCAATCGCTACTGAAACTGATTACCAGGAACTTAGAGTTAACATTGGCAAAGGCCTTGTTGAGTCCGCCATAGTCTTTCTCAAGGTCGAAATAATCTGACGCCTTTGTGATGTAAAGATAGCTGTTGGCATCGAATCTTTCGACGAACGTCTGGCCCTGATAGTCAAGATACGTTTCGACGGCGAATTCAGGGTCGAATTCGTATTTGTAGTCCTCAGCTCCTCGCAGGTCCCTGCCGAACTTACTTCGCATACCCTCTTCGGAAAGATAGGTAATATGCCCAATCATTCGTGCAATGCTTAAGCCCCTGACCGGTCCGGGGCCGTGATGGTACTGTCCCTGGTCGAAGCTGCTGTCTCCTGCAATTGCATTTCGGCCAACCGCATCAAAGGCTATCGATTGTGCGCCAAGATGGCTGGTGGTCGCTATGGGTATCGCAGCCTTTACAAAATCCGGGTAATCTATAGTCCATTGCAGGACTTGCATCCCGCCAATAGAGCCGCCGACTACAGCTAATAGCTGCTTAATCCCGAGCTTATCAAGCAGAAGCTTCTGAACCTTGACCATATCTCCTATGGTGATAATAGGAAATTCCAGTCCGTATGGTTTTCCGGTTGAGGGGTTGATTGACGATGGGCCTGTAGTTCCTGAACAGCCGCCCAGAAAATTAGAGCAGATTACGAAGTATTTGTTGGTATCAATTCCTTTGCCTGGTCCGACCATTGAGTCCCACCAGCCCCGTTTTTTGTCATCGGGGCTGTTTTTGCCGGCCGCGTGGGCGTTACCGCTTAGGGCGTGGCAAATCAGCACAGCATTGTCCGCAGTCTCATTAAGCTGTCCGTAAGTCTCATAAGCGACGTCGATCGGCCCCAGGCTCTTGCCGCAGGCCAACTGTAGAGGCTCATCCGGTTCCACCAGGCGAACCGTATGGGTCTCGACGATGTCAACAGAATTTCCTTTGTCCTGATTCATAGTTAAGATTCAGTATAGCCCGAACAATTTCTTTGTAAAGAACAGCCTATTTTATCAAACAGTGACAGCAGGGTGAAATTTTGCTACCCACAAAGGTGAAAAAAGCTTGACAGCCTGAAATACTGCTCGTACATTGTTTATGGAAACTCATTTCACCGAGGCTGAGGGACAACTGTTCGAGTATGTTTTGGGTAAAGGAGTCGAACATGGCAAAGAGGAAAAAAGCCGCAAAGAAGAAAAAAACCAAAAAGAAAGCCGCCGGGAAAAGACGTCTAAAAGGCCTCTGGAGTACCAGTGACCTCAACCTGCTGAAAAAGCTTTTCCCCAATACACCCACTGCCCAGATAGCCAAAAAAATCGGCCGAAAGACCGATGCCGTTAAGAAAAAGGCGTCGAGAATGGGCCTGCGCAAGTCCAAGAGGTATCTGAAGTCAATAGGCAGAGCCTAATTGCAGGTGAGCTCCCGGCATATGGTCTGGGTGTAGTCGCTTAGCTTTGATGAAAGCGTATCGCTAAGCGATTGTCCCGGTTCGAGGCTTTGCGGCTCAATGCCGAAAATTACGATATCTTTCGGGCACTGACCGAGCCGGCGGGACATCTCAATTATGCCGAGCACATCCGCTTCATGAAGTGAGAAGTGCCTGAGCTGCTTAATGCTCGATACATCCCGGGGGGTGAATCTTTTTATCGTACCGGCTTTGGTGTCCATAAGTGCACAGTCAACAATAATTGCCTTTTTGCGGTCGGCCATAAGGTGCAGCAGAGACATAGATTTTGTGCCGACATCTATAAATTCAGCAAAAGGAAAATTTTCGTTGCAGGCGTTGAGTTTTTCGATGAGCCGACATCCGATGCCCTCGTCAGACATTAGAATATTGCCGATTCCCAAAACTACAACTTCTTTTTTCATTTTTTCTTTTGCCACAGAATTCATAATTATTTTGACATGATAGCAGGATTTACAAAATTATTCATCTTAGCTAAGACACAATTGGATTGGGTTTGAATTGGGTTCGTTTTGGGTTCGTTTTTCATTGGAATCCTTGTTTTTGGGCGAAAAACGGCGAAAATTGGGTTCGTTTTGCATAAAAAGTAACCACGGATTACGCGGATTTTCACGGATTTCAGGATTTAAGGGAGGTTTTGCAACGAATAGTGCAAAGTTTCGTCGATTACTGCCGAGCATCTTAACTTGCCTAAGTTTACATTCTATCAAACAACCTTGGTATTATACCATATTTTGAACAAAAATCAAGCAAAAAATGCGGTTTTTTGGCAAAAAACGCAGATTCTTAGACGCTGATCCATTCGATTTACTCAGAACAAGTTTACACGGATTTTGTCATTCCTGCGTAAGCAGGAATCCATTTTTTCAGACGCGGATTTTTATCCGCCATAGTTAAGATGAAGGCGGAAACACTGATTTTACACTGTTTTCTTAGAGAGTATAAATCGGATATCTAAACCACGATGAGCCCGTCTTCGTTAAAACTACAGCGGACAAGCACCGAGAACCACAAAGAGAATACCTTTTAAAAAATCTTCGTGTACCTTCGTGAGCTTCGTGGTGAATGTTTTTTAGACCATGATTACCATCGTGATTTTTCAAGTAAACCTATAGGAAGCTATTATTACATGAAGTATAATATATATAATGGCATTTGGAACTATTGGGAGAAACGCATTGAATGCGGTAGAAATAATACAAGAACTAAAGAAATACAATTTTGATGACTTATACCTCTGGTTTTCTGTAGTTTCAATTCACCCCAGCAATCAAAAATATGGATTAAGAATCGACCTCTTGTTCGGATTATTACTATCAATACCAGCAGGCGATTTTAATGGCCAAAAGTTTGGTCGAGATGAATGTTGCAATTTGCTTAATTCTTACTTGGAACTAACAAATCCATATTTTGTAACGCTTGAGGACTTTAACCCATTTAACCAGTTGGATTTAATTCCATTTTTTTGGGAGCAGAATTGCTATTATTATTTCTATGGCACATATGAACGTCCACATGAGTATTTAGAAATATTTAGTGAGATTTATTGCAAAACGGACTTTATATCAGAAGAAACCGAACGTATTAGAAAATATTTAAAATGCAGCCTTGATTTCCAAACCTTGCTTCTGAAGAAGATGTTAACCAACGAAGAATCAAAGCAGCAATCAGATAAATTTTTTGTTCCATCGGAATCTTATTATGACGATTTTTCGCCTTGTTTTATCATCGAAGAGAAGTCCAAGAAATATTTTACAGCTATGGTACCTTTCAAAACTATTTCATCTGCAAATCCTGAAACCTTAATGAATAGTATTATGACTTCTACTTTTTTTGACAGCCTTTTTGTGAAATCAGCAAAAAATGACTATATGTTGTGGCCAAGTGGTCACATTGAAGCCGTTTATAGATTATCTAAAAATATTGTAGATAAGGTGCCAGAGCAAGAAATATTACTAACTTCAAAACAGCGCAAACTACGTAGAATCTGTTCACAATTTTTCACTATCAAAGCCATAATTGAGGGTGTCCATAAAAACGATGCTTCAAACATGGTTGAAGACTTCGACGTAGTTGCAGTTGTTGATGGGGCTAAGATAATATTATTCAGGCTAATCAGAGCAGACAGAGAAAGTAAACTCACAGAAGAGATTAAGTGCTATAAACAAAAAGTGAACAAAATACGCGAGACTATATCAAAAGATGATATAACCGGTATTAGATATGCCACTACGCCTTCAAGAATATATGGTATACCAAGTCAAGAAGTAGAATTATTTACGATATTTGTATATCAAAAAGAGACGCTTGCGGATTTTGCAATTAAGGTGAACAGAGAAGATATTAAAGAAACAGATAAAATAGTTGCATTGAAAGACATTGAGCAACTATTTAAATTGCTCTCTAAGCCACTTAGTTTTATCAAATTTATCAGAAACGACAACGAACTTCTTTCAAAAGTGCGATGCCTTAGTGTAGATTACTTAGATAGAGTTATTTACTACATCGAGAACAAAGAATCCTATTTGTCTCAAGGATTATTGCCTAATTTTATTTTGTTTCAACCTCATAGCTGGAGTGATTATTACAATCATCACTTGTACGAAAAATATAAGGATAACATATATGAATTACTTAACAAAAATAGCCTTGACACTTTTAACGAGATAAGGCGTTTGGGTAACAATAGATACAGTTGTTTAGATTCAGCTTATCTTGATGGCGGCCATGCCGTTAAGCTGGATGGCGGCAAGTTAATATTTATTTCGTTACCGCCTCAAGGCTTTTTTTGTGAATCATTTGAAATTCAGACAGCGGAATTTATTACAGACCTTTACTCATATTATATCTCAAAGTTAGAAGAAAGTCTTAGGGAGTTTCTTAAAAAAAATAGGATAGTCCTTCCACAACTTTCTCTCATAATAGTATTACCCAAGAGTTACGTTAAGCGCGAGAGTATTGGTTATATAATAAATGACCGTAGTCTTTTTAATGATGAGCCGCTGTCAGTAAGAACAGGTAAGGTAAAAAATGAAAGTGGTTTAAGGACTATAGTCGCATACGACCATAATAAATTAGAAGGGTTATTCGCACCAAGTGACAGCAGTGGCGAAAGATTATTTGTATCGAAGTACTTAAAAAGCTTGTTGTTGTATTATTGTAAGAATTTATCTCTTTCCGAATTGGAAAAGCTTGTACAGGATTACATAGAGCAAAATATTCCAAAGCATCGCAAAGGTTTTGCTTTTGAGTCCCAACGAGTATCTAATCCAAAATTAGATTCATATAGAAATTATGATAAGATTCAGGACGTAGATATTTCTAAAATCAATCAAGAAACCGCACAATACTTATCAAAATCTCATGTTAAAACGGGCAAATATGAGGGTGAAGATGCACTTAAAATCCTCTCTTTGATATATGATTTTCTTGAAAAACATATTGAAGACAAGCTGGCTAAATACAGCAGAAACCTTCTTTTTCACGCTTACCAACAACTTGAATATGCTCTTGGTGAAGAATACAAATTGTTACATCGGGCGGGCCTTGATTCTACAAAGTTCGTTGAATATGACGTTGTTGATAGGATTCTCGAAAAACGATACGAAAACCATAAATCTATTATTGCAATCAAATTTATTATTAGTTCCATCCTTAAAATTAATCCGATGGGTGATAACATTATCAACCAAGAAACATGGAATTATATTCACGCCTTGTCTTCTGTTATCCAGACCATTTCAATTATGTATGAATGTATTAAGTACAGTGTTATCCCACACTATATTTCGATAAATGAACGGTACGAGTTTGATATTGTGTCAGAACAAGAAATGGTTGATTTTGAAAAATTTCGTTATGCAGAAACAGAAGAAAAAATTCAGAGTCGTAAGTTCCAAGTACTAAAAGAGAAAAACATTGGGTCTGTGAAAGGAAAACATGAGGACAATAAATCGTATTATGAAAAACTGGAAAAATATTTTCTAAAAAGGTATGGTTTTCGATTTAATGATATGTTGACCGTTTTAGTAGCTTTGAGCCATTGTGGTATTAAATGCAATGGATTTGAGCCGCTCAATATTGTTAAAGAAAACGAAATGTATGCCTATCTAAATAAAGAGATTATCGACTGTCCTAACGAAAAGGAACTTAAGAAAATTATCGCTTTCCTTTCAGTTGATTTCGATACTTATAAGGGTGAAAGATTTTTTATGTATCATCTTTTTAAGTCAGAAAATCGCTTTAATCTTAAGCCAATAATAAGTCTGGGGCAAGGTGAGTATTGTTTCGGAAGTCAAATGTGCGATACATCAGCATTAATTTGGGGGGGCAGCGTTGGCTCAGGTAATTATGTTAATGATTGTGACTCTGAACTTAACCTGATATTAGAGAGTTATAGACGTTTACTTGATAATCAATTGGAAAAAAATGCAGAGAAAAAATGCGCAGAAATTCTTGGCAAGGAAAATGTTGAATCACGTATTCTTAATTTTAAACGACTTTCAAAGGCATTTCCTACAAGACCACCTTGTGGAGAGATTGATTTACTCGTAATTAATCGAAAAACAAAAACCATAAATGTTATGGATGTTAAAAACAGGATTAGACGTTTTCGACCATATGATATTGCTATGGAAGTAAGTTTATTTCTAACAGGAAAAAAATCTTACCTCGCAAAGTTGATTGAGAAAGAGAAGTTCATAAAAGAAAATATCAAACAAGTTTTAGAGCATTTTAACATAAAAGAAAGTGAAGGATGGAAAACCAAGTCGGCATTTATTGTATCACAAATATACCCAATGTCATACTATAAGAAGAAGGCTGTAGATTTTGTTGTTCTTGAAAAAATTCAAGAGTATCTTAAGCTTTGATATTATTTATAGTACAAAAGACTTTCCTATCTTACATTATATCTTTAAAAATTTATTCTAAACAGGTTTCAGATGCGCCGACATTGCATTTCTGCCAGTTAGCCATAAGCAGTACAAAATCGTGTTAATTCGTGGTTAAAGTAATATCTTTGCGTTCTCTGCGTTCTTTGCGGTAGAATTGATTAATTTCTCTGTGTCCTCTGTGAACTCTGTGGTCAATACAAAAACTTAAAATTCTCTGTGGCAAAAAAATCTGTGCTAATCCGCGTTACTTGTCGCGGCGTAGTTGCCGTATAACGAAGACGGAACCCGTGGTTTTGGAAATTGTAATTTAGTGCTTTGAATTTGTTTAGGATTTAGAGCTTAGGATTTAGGAATTACTCGGTCTCTGCGTTCTCTGCGGTGAAAATACAAATTAACGGACGAACTGCACATTAAGCATGTGTGTCGAGCAGGAAATGCACGGGTCGTATGCCCGGACCAGCATCTCCAGCTTCTGTCGAACGTTATCCTCGCCCTCATCGATAATCTCTGGCACGAGCTTCTCGAAGTCCTTTTGGATATTTGCGTGGTTCTGATTGGTAGGTATACACATATCGGCACCGACGCACTTGCCTGCGGCATCGAACTCGTACTCATGGAACAATATGCCGCGCGGCGCTTCGACACAGCCGGCTGCTTTGCCGGCCTTTGGCTTACTGGTGACCTTTTCCTGCTTTAGGCCTTTTGAAAGCAGCTCGTCAATCATTTCGATACTTGTATCGACTACATGCACACACTCGACAAGCTGGGCGATGGTGTTCATATATGGATTGCAGCAGCCTTTTTCCAGGCTGAATTTCTTGGCTACGCCCTTAGCTGAATCTGTTAGCAGCTCATAGTTGTTGTTAAACCGGGCCAAAGCGCCGACCGCATAAGAATCGCGATGCCACTTAGCCCACTTGGCGGTCGATTGTGCGGTCATGTATTCATTGACTACGCTTTGCCAGTTGTCTATCGGAACTATCGTGCTTGTGTCATCGGTAGAGGTAATACCGCCGTGATAGAATGTATAGGTAGGGGGGGTATTCTGTTTAAGGGAAACGTACTCGGTATCGCGTGTAAAATCAGGAATTTTTTCTGCAACACTCAAAACGACATCAGCGACAGCAGCTAAATCCTTTAATGTATTTTTTAACCGCCCCTGCAGTTCTCTGAACTGTTTTTCCGTCGCAATCTTCGTAAAGCCGCCCGGCACAATAGTCACCGGATGTGTGGTTCGTCCGGCGATAAGGTCCGACCACTCGTTGGCTGTTCTGTGAATTTTGATAATCGTCTTGACCGCATCGGTGGCTACGGGAACAAGCGGAACTACTGATGTCGCACCGAAGAAATCCGGCACCGCAAGGTAGCCGATATGCAGAATGTGGCTCTGCAGCTGCTCGGAGTAGTGCATCAGTATCCTGATAGTATCGCTCTGCTCGGACACCTCTAATCCAAGAGCTTTTTCCACAGCCTTAGTTGCGGCCAGAGAGTGCGTAATCGAACAGATACCGCATATCCTGCTGACTACCGTCTGGATATCCTCATAGCTGAGCCCCCGAACCATCGCCTCGAAAAACCGCGGCGCCTCGGGAACCTGCCACTCGATTTTCTCTATCTTGCCGTTTGTTGCATTGACAGCGATATTACCGTGCCCCTCGATACGGGTCACATGCTTGACATTGATATTAAGGTTGCTACTCATCGGTAGGTTTATACCCCGTTCCAAAAAGAATCATCTTTTCTTTGAGCTCTTCAACACTCAAACCGAATTTCTCGATAACGTCTTTAGCTGCGTTGACGTTCGGGTCATCGATATAACCACGACAGCCGAAGCATCTAAATCCCGATGAAGGACACCTCGCTCCACAGCCTGCCCGGATAATCGGCCCCAGGCACACCTGCCCGTATTCCCACAGGCATGGATTGCCCCTGGCTTTGCACTCCACACAGACCGGCCATTCCGGAATCTCGGGCTTTTTGCCCATCAGCAGGCAGCGAATTATGTATGTGAATTCCTTGCGGTCTATCGGACAGCCGTGAATCATGTAATCCACCTCGACCACTTCATTTACCGCCTTTGTCATCGCCGTATCCAGATGGGCCATAGTTGCATCTTTGCCGTAAACGTATTTTTTGACCTCATCCAGCTCAAAATTATTTTTCAGCTTATTCACTCCGCCGATTGTCGCACAGGCCCCCAGTGCTATGAGAATCTTGGCCCTGCTTCTTATTATCTCGACCCTTTTTTCATCTTCGGGCCGGGTGATTGAGCCTTCTATAATAGCAATGTCATATTCACGGCTTTGGTCGCTAATAGCTTCACGCCATTCAACCACGTCCACCGCGCCGACCAAATCCAGAAGCTCTTCTTCGAGGTCGACAATCTGGAGCTGGCAGCCCTCGCAGCATGCAAAATCAAAAATGGCTACTCTTGGTTTACTCATGCTATATCGCCTCCGGCGCTGCATTCAAATCGCTGTATCTAAATACCGGGCCGTCAATACACGCATAATAGTTGTTAATCTGGCAGTGCCCGCACTTGCCCACGCCGCATTTCATTTTTCTCTCGAGATTGAGATAAATATTCTCTTTCGGTACTTCACTTTCCTGTAGTGCCATAAGCACAAATTTATACATAATCGGCGGGCCGCAAATTAAAACTTTCGCCGATGCCAGTTCCGTCTCTATCTTTGGTATGAGTGTCGTTACGACTCCGACGTTACCGTTCCAGCAGTCGTGGGCTTCATCTACGGTCTCCAAAAAATGCACGTCGTCCCGGGCTGTCCACTGCTCTAATTCAGAATGAAAGAACCGCTGTGAGAAGCACTTGGTCCCTAAAAGGATAGTGACATCGCCATAATCATCTCTGTTGTCCAATACATAATTTATAAATGAGCGCTGAGGGACCAGCCCGATTCCGCCGCAGATAAATACCAGATTCTGGCCTTTGGCCTCTTCAACCGGATAAGTACCGTTACCCAAAGGCCCGCGAATACCGATTTTGTCGCCGGCACGGAGTTTGTGTATCGCCTTGGTGACGTTGCCGATGCGACGAACCACCAGTTCGATGTATTCAGTCTGAGTGGGTGATGAGGTAATCGTAATCGGAGCTTCGCCGATACCGGCAATTGAGACCTCAACGAACTGGCCGGGTATAAAATCGAATTGCCCATCGTCCATAGTGAACCGAACGTACAGCTCGGTATCATTCATCAGCCTGACCTTCTGGACGGTAGCCAGTTGAGGTAGATAAATATCTTTTTCTGTCGCACAACAGTCGCACATCAGTATTGCTCCTTGCTATTCTATTCCCAGATCATCAATCAGCCTGTTGTAGATTTTAACCGGATTAGCGATATCCGGCAGACACGCGCCGACGCATCTGCCACAGCCGACGCAGGCTATCTCGCCGCCGATTTTACTGGGGACATATTTGCCTTTTCTATAAAGCCTGTGCCTGAAGCGGTCGGCACGGTTCTTTCTGAACTCATGGTCGCCGGCTACCTTGGTAAAACCGTCGAGCAGACACCCGTCCCAGGCCCTTTGCCGCTTGCCCGTTTTTAAATCCCAGTTGACATCATCCTGAACGTTAAAGCAGTAACACGTCGGGCATACCTGATTACAGGAACCGCAGGCAAAGCACGTCTTAGCCTTTTCTTCCCAGACCGGGTGGTTGTAAGCTTTGTCCAGCAGCTTCGGCAAATATTCCGGGCTGCATTTGAGCTGGTGCTTGTTCAGTGTTTCTTCGTTTTTCTTTTGAACTTCCTGACGTTTTTTCAAATCGTCCTGGTCGGCATCTGTAGTTTTGGCTTTGCCTAAAAGAGCCTCGCCTTTTTCCGTCGCCGCCTCGGCCACATACGCGTCGCCAATGTCGGTAAGCAGTATATCAAAGCCTTTTTTTACAACCGCTGCGTTCATAGATGATGCAAAGACATTCTCCGAAGCTGTAACTACGTCACAGGCGATTATCGTGGCGTTGTTTCTTCTTTTCATGTAGTGGTTGTCGTAGTAGCCGTCGGTATAAAGTTTGTCGATTTGATTGATGGCTATCATATCGTATGGATGTACGCCGATGAGTATGAACGGCTTTTCGCTGTATTTTGACTTGTAGCCGCCGCCTACCTCGAATGTCAGCAGGGTCTCAATCGGAGGCAGGAAGTACTTCTTGGGTGGCTGGAGTGTGACATCGTGGTCCAGCCTCAAATCTTTTGCCGATTCGAGGGGCGCAAAATCGAACCTGTCACCCTTGGCCTGAACACCTATTACCTTATCGGTTGATATAAGCCGGTCCACAAAATTCGTCAGTTCAGCTTTGCTTATTTTCTTTATGCTCATCTCGGCAAAATCCTGTTCAAACGCGGTGTTTTACCGCTCATAGCGTCACCAGAATGTTCTACGTATACTTTGTGATTGAGTTCACAATCACAAAACCATAAATTATATATTTTGCGTTTCGTCCTGGCAATAGAAAACATGTTCTTTATTGCGTTTTTAGTATTCCTATCCTGCTGCCAGATTCACTGCCATTTTGACAGCCTCTGCCTTGTTTGTCATTTGAGCGGTTCAGGGACAGCAAATAGCACCTGAAATACCCCGTTTTTACACCGGAAAACAGGGCAAATTTTAATCGAAAATTTTCGGCTCCTGGCATAGAAATTGCTCTTATTCTTACAGAACATAAAAAGGCAATTCAAAAATCACAAACCTCTTAAACCACTAAGCGCTCAACTGTTTTGGTAAAATATTCACTTCCAGTTTACTTTCCGGTCCTTCTCGACCGCGTATCTGTTGCCCCGCTGCTTTTGCTGCGCCGAATTTGGTACGGCTATACTTTTAGAAGGATAAGATTAGCCAATTCCGACAAATATGCAATAGTGGACCCCTGCGATTTTGCTGAACTCTCGAAATATACCTGGCTGCTCGACTGTGAATACGGAAGCCAACGCGTTATCAGGTTGTCCGGCAAGGTCTGCAGCCATATTTCTATATATATGCACCGCCAGATCATGCAAAATGAACTAAACGCTATACGCCATCCGCTAAACGCCTGTCTTGAGCGTAGTCGAAAGGCTGAACTATTTGTCGACCATATCGATTGCAATGCACTTGACAATCGCCGGGCCAACCTTCGCATAGTCACTCGAACGCAGAATGCCAAAAACCGCTCTAAAACCAAGAAAAAATGCAGTTCAGTTTATAAGGGTGTTCACTGGCATAAATCTAACAAAAAATGGGGAGCGACCATAACAGTGAATCATAAGAAAATTCATCTTGGCTATTTCGAAGATGAAATCCAGGCCGCGAAGTGTTACGACAAGGCCGCGAAAAAGTATCACAAAGAATTCGCCTGTTTGAATTTCCCCCCGCCCAATAAAAAAGGATTGAAGAATCTGATTAAATACTGGTTCAACCAGAAATAAATTGCCCACGAATTAACCCGCCAAAAGAACGGCGGGCAAGCAGACGACCTTTTTTTACATATTTAGCTTCTATTTTTATGTTGGATTTGACTTCACATTACTTTTCGACCATAATGGGTGAGAACAGGTCTATTGTTACTTGCTTTTTGGACAGAGTTAAGGTATGACGCATCACAAAATAATCACCGGAGACTCAAGATGTATGACGGAAGTACCGGACGAATCGGTGCATCTTATCATCACCTCGCCACCCTACTGGCAGCTTAAAGATTACGGCAACGGCAGCCAAATTGGCTTCGACCACAGCTACGAGGATTACATCAATAACCTGAATTTGGTCTGGAATGAATGCCATCGCATTTTACACGATGGCTGCCGACTCTGTATCAATATAGGCGATCAGTTCGCGAGGTCCGTTTACTATGGCCGTTATAAAGTTATTCCTATCAGGACCGAGATAATAAAGTTCTGTGAGACGGTCGGATTTGACTACATGGGCGCGATTATCTGGCAGAAGGTCACAACATGCAACACGACCGGCGGCGCGACTATAATGGGTTCTTTTCCTCATCCACGGAATGGAATCGTGAAAATAGATTACGAATTCATCTTGCTTTTCAAAAAACATGGTAAAGCACCGAGCGTAAGCAAAAAGGTTAAAGAGCAATCTAAAATGACTATAGACGAGTGGAACCAATACTTCGCTGGCCATTGGAACATCGCAGGCGAGAAACAGAATAAACATATAGCAATGTTCCCGGAGGAAATCCCGCGACGGTTAATCAAGATGTTCAGTTTTGTTGACGAAACAGTGCTGGACCCGTTTTTAGGCAGTGGTACGACTTCGTTGGCAGCACGGAATCTGGATAGAAATTCCATCGGTTATGAGGCTAATCCCGAGTTTATTCCATTAATAGAACAAAAGCTGGGTGTTTCTCAGAAAACAATGTTCAGCGAAGCAAACGTTAAGTTTACTAAGCAGCCTTACGGCCCAATCAACCACGACAAAGCCATTAGCGAACTGCCTTACATCTTCAGAGACCCTGTTCAATTCGATAAGAAGGTTGACCCACGAAAACTACAGTTCGGTTCAAAAATCAATCACAAAAGCAGCGAGCGAGAGACGTACTATCCGGTAAAGGATATCGTATCCCCGGCACGGCTAATTATTGGAGATGGTTTGAGCGTTCGCTTACTTGGTGTTAAGGAAAAAAAAGACACGCAGAAAGCAGCTATTGAGTTTTTGAGAAGTAAAACGCGCGGCCAACGTGTTTTTATGAAATTTGATGTGGTCAAACATGACCGTAATAGAAATTTGCTTTGTTACCTGTATCTACAGAATAAGACTTTCCTCAACGCACATCTCATAAGGTCAGGGCTCGTGGACGTAGATACCTCGTTGGATTACAGGTTCAAGAACAAATTTCTTGCAGGAGCGCTGGGCAACTAATGGCAAAAGAATGGATTCTCAACAGTGCTATGAACCGGTTTCAGTTGAACTTCAAACGCAATGTTGGAGCTGTGTCCGAAGAGATAAGGAAATGCTCGCCCAAGACAATAAACGATTGGAGCCAATACTATTTCTCTAATGTTAGGCCGAAAGAGCATATCGAGGAGCTCGGCAGAAGGCTTTATGTGAAAATATCCGAAGTTATTTCTGCCGAAATAGACGATATCACCGAAACAGACTGTATAAGCTACATGTACAACATGGTCATAGACCGTACCTTTGATGGTTATATGACCGAGATCCGAACTATCTACGGCCAGCTACAGCAGCTTGTGGGAATTGAAATTAAGCCTGCATCGGACGAATGGGATAGGCTTTACAATGTCGATTTTTTCATTGAGGTCGCTAACAATTATATCGGTTTGCAGATTAAACCTGCGTCTGGTGTTTCTCATATTCCCCAGATATTTAAAGAAAGGGATTTGCAGGCTAAGACCCATAAGCAATTCACTGAGAAGTATGGGGGCAAAGTTTTTTATGTAATCTCGATCAAAGATAGCGGCAAGAAGAAGATACACAATATGGAAGTTGTTACGGAAATACGTTCAGAGATAGAGCGTTTAAATGCTTCTTAAGCTGGCATGTGAGGACTAAAATAGTTTTCATGAATTATCGATTGTCAAGCATCCGCATCAAAAGATTTCATGAAATACGCGGTATGCTATCTTTTCTCCGGGAAATTCAGGTTTGCGTAATCCGTGGTTCCCATTAGTCTTTAGTCGTTGTTCTTTAGTGAATAGTTTTAAATCAGCGTTCTCCGCGAAATCAGCGTCTAAATAGGTCTCTGGTCTTTTGTCTAAGGTCTCAAGTCTTGACAATTTGCATTAATCTATGTATCTTCACGGCTTAAGAAAATTCCTTTTATAAATCTGTGATTATAATTGGTGTTTATTCGTGTTAATTCGTGGTTAATAATCAG
>CAZNXD010000007.1:0-7796 GCA_964576935.1 uncultured Pirellulales bacterium
AAGCTGGAGTTCACAAGGCTCCAGCTTTTTTTATGCTCAGCCGGACCAAAGACGGCGTTAAAGTCAGCTAATGAGCGGGGTCGTAAGTCGTAAAAAAAAGAGGTCGGCATAAAGCCGACCTCGAAACAGACCTCGTTTTTGAACAGTTTAGAACTTCTAACCGCTCAAAAGATATCCAGTCCATAGCCCTTTTAGAAGCACCTACGGCCAGGTCTCTACAGCTATTACTGGTGGTGTTGTGGAGCGGGCTGTTTGCGGTAAAAGAGCCAAAGAATAATCGACAGGGCAATCAGGCCGACCAAGCCGTTCTCGCCGAGACCGCTTATCAGTGCCATCAAATTAGTGACCACCCCGCCAAAGAACGGGACCGTGTTGCCGAACAGGATTTCGACAGTGATTCCAAGGGCCACCAGCAACAGTGCGATTTCAACAATTTCACCAATCCATTTCTTTACCAATGCCAATGCGTTCATCCTTAAATCTCCTAATTGACCCAGTTTATGGATAAAACCTTACTATGGCTGTCTCGACACAGGCTTGGCTTTGACTTTAATATTTATCCGATACACTGAGGTCACAACCGGTTAACGTCCAAGAAATTTGGCCTTCCGGTGTCAATATAGGCTATATTGCCTTGACATGACATGTTAAAATAGGCTATAATTAGCCTATGTTAGTGGGCATTTCCTCCATTTTGCTGCGATTTTTCATCGTTTTAGTAATCTGGGCATCCGTGTGGTATTTTGTGGAGCCTAAATCCCCTTCCAGACGCATAATCAGGGCAGCAGTGCTTGCTCTTGCCCTTCTGGTAGTTGGCGGTCTAATGTAAGTCGGCCGCTAAATCGTTCCAACAACCTGTCAACTATAACCGTAAAAACCACAGCCTATCCGAAGTCTATTTGATTGGCCTTAAGTAGATAATATGGCCGCCGCCTGAGGCCATCTTAGCAGTGATAGTACCGGATGACGTCACCGTAAGCTCTTTTTTGCTGAGATTGGCCGGATGGTCATTAGCATCGGATGCGTCGGACCAAATTGTGGCCCGATACTTACCTTCGCCGAGAAAATCCAGCGGTATCTTAAGTGACCGTGGTGTCCAATCAGTCATTGAGCCGACAAACCAATCGCTGCCGAGGCATCTTGCAACAGTGATATAATCACTAACCCGGGCATTCAATACGCGTGTCTGGTCCCAAGTGGTCGGTACGATTTTCAAGAAATCCAAACCAGCGGGACTCTTGCGATATTCATAGGGTGAATCACAAAGAACCTGTAACGGGCTTTCGTAAACGACCATCATCGCCAACTGAAAAGCTCGCGTGCCATAGACCATTGGCGCCGGCGCGTCACCGCCGACAGCTTTGAATGTTTTCTGCGTGGCGTGCCGAAAGCCGCCGGGCGTAAAGTCCATAGGCCCGGCAAGCATTCGTGTAAAAGGCACTGTCAGGCAGTGGTCAGGTGTGATGTTGGTAGACCATTTGTTGTACTCGTTGCCCTTAACGCCTTCGCGTGTCATAAGGTTCGGATATGTTCGGCTGAATCCTGTTGGTTTGTATGCTCCGTGAAAATCCACGAGCAGGTGGTGTTCGGCAGCCTTTTTGACAACCCGGTGATAGAAATTTACCATCTGTTGGTCGTCGCGGTTCATAAAATCAATCTTGACGCCCGCGACGCCCCATTTTTCATATAAACTGAATGCTTCATCCAATTGTTTAGCCACGTGAAACCAGTGCAGCCAGATAAAAAGCTTAACGTTCTTTTGGTTTGCGTATTCAACGAGATACGGAATATTAATTTCCGGCATCGATTTTGTGATATCCCGGTTCGGGTCAGCAGGACCTCCGATTTCATCAGCAAAGGGATCTCCATACCAATCCACATCCACAAGCTGATACTCCCATCCCATTTCGGCTGCGAAGTCGATGAAGTATTTCATGGTTTCATTGTTGGGCCCAAGGGTGAAATTAACATCCGGTGCATAACGGCCGGGCCACCACCAATCCCATGCGCATTTGCCCGGCTTTATCCAGGAGGTATCTGCAATTTTACAGGGCGGATTAAGATTGGCGATGATATTCGATTCAATCAACTCGCCTGGCTGACAAGCTATCATAACCACGCGCCATGGACTGTAACGAGGAGTTTGGGATTCGACACTAACCTGCGGATTATTCGGATGAGGTGACAGAAGCGTGCACAGTGAATTAGGCATATCGGATAAACCGGTAATATACATACCTGCCCAGTCGGTGAGATTCGCTTCGGTAATCGCAACCCATGCATTGGAGGTTTTGACGAGTAAAGGCACTCCATAAATACTGCCGGTAGAAATATCCGAGAGACTTCTTTCGAAAAATTCCTCCTCCTGTGGTGATTCGAAACGACCGTAGTTGGCCGCCCATACCTTGTGGTTTTTCGCAAATCTAAACAGGGAGCGTTCGGCTTTGATGTTAAATTTTTCGATTTGCTGTTGTTTGGGTAAGTAATAACGAAAAGCGACACCGCCATCATAAGCACGAAAAACTATGTCGAACTTTCGATGCGGTTTTGCATTTTCCTTCAGAGTTACTCGAAGCTCATTGCAGGCATCCCGAACTTTGCCGCACTTGCCCCATACTCGCGTCCAGGTTTGGTCGATGAGACGTCTTTCGGCCTCTTCAATTGAAAGGCCTGTTTGCAAGGCAGGCATATCAGTGAACTCTAATCCTAACGGCGAATCCAAAATGACATCTGTGTTATCAAATTGAATGGAATAGGTAATGCCTGCCTCCTGCAGGTTCGGCTCAGGGCTTTTCTCAAGAGAAATCTTTGCCATGATTTTTCCGTTCGGTGACCGGACTTCTATCGGGCCCTGCGAAGCGCCGGCAGAAAAACACAAGTTCCCAAAGATTAGAAGTGAACCAACCATGCCAAAATAAATATTGCCGCTCATACGACTATCCTCAACAATTAAATTATTCTATTACGTGGATATTCTTTTTGTGGCACATATCTTTTAGTACTTTCGGCCAGACTGTGGCTGAAACCTCGCCGATGTGGGCCTTTTTCAAGATGAGCATGAAGGTGCGCGATTGGCCTATTCCGCCACCGATACTCAAAGGAATGTCGTCATTGATAATGGCCTGGTGATAAGGGAAATTAAGGAAGTCGAGCTGGCCGGCCATCTCAAGCTGTACCTTGAGCGTATCGGCATTGACGCGAATACCCATACTGGTAAGCTCGTGACGTCGTTGAGTAATAGGATTCCAGACGAGGATGTCACCGTTAAGACCATGGGTTTCTTTTCCGGTTTGGGAAGAGGTATCTGTAACCCAGTCATCGTAGTCGGCGGCACGAAGCTCGTGCGGGTAGCCGTCTTTGAGCGGCCAGCCGATACCGATGATGAACAGGGCACCGTATTCTTTTGCGATTTCTGTTTCGCGCTGTTTGCGGGGCAGATCGGAAAAACGCTCCAGAATTTCTTCTGCGTGAATGAAGGTCAATTCATCCGGCATGTCGGGGTACTTGTCGGTCTTTAGCTGCGGGAACAATTTCTGGACGTGAAGCTCTGCGCCTTTTAATACCTTCCAGAGTTTCTCAACGACCTGACGGAGGAATTTCAGGTTGCGCTGCTCGGGCGTTATAGCCAGCTCCCAATCCCACTGGTCGACGTAGGCTGAGTGGTCGTGGTCGAGGAAGTAGTCTTTTCTGACTGCTCTCATGTCGGTAACAAGACCTTCTCCGATTTTCATACCAAATTGTTTCAAGGCCATTCGCTTCCATTTTGTTGCGGCCTGGACGAGCTGTGCGCGGATGGGTTTTTCGAGGCCGAGGCCGCAGGGAAATTCGATTGGCGTGCGCGAGCCGTCGCGGTCGAGCAGATCGTTGACGCCGCTTTCGACATCGACAATCAACGGCACGGTGACGCGGATGAGATTGAGCTCTTTGCACATGTTCTCTTCGATGTAGTCCTTTACGGCATAGGTTGCTATCTGAGTCTCTTTGGGTGAGAGTAGCGAGGAATAATCGCTGGGCAGGATTTTTTCGAGCTCGTTGTAGTCACCGATGCCGGGACCGGCAAGGTCTGCTTTTTTCTGGTCGGACATTTTACTTCCTCCAAAGGGTTATTTTGGACAGTATCGCCGTTGTGTTTATTGGGAGTGAATGATACACAGCAGCGGCGAAATGTCAAGAATGATTTGGTGGCGTGCGACGGCAATCCCTGAAACCATCAATCGGCTAACAAGGCAAAGAGGGTCTTTGCGATGTCGGTGTTGTCGATATAGTCACCTCTGACAGGGTCGGTTGTATTAGCGGTTTTTTTGAACAGATTAGCACCGCGGCCTTTGGCATAGAAGGGAATCAGTAAGTTCGTATGGCTGCCGCTGTGCCATTCCATACCGGGCGGATTTTCTCTTCCGTTATTAATAAGCTGATTCCAAACGGGGCCGTGGGGAGTTTGGCCGGAATCAGGACCGGTCAGATAGCCGCATTCGTGGTCGCCGGTCACTATAACCAAAGTCTCGCCCCAGTTGCTGTTGGTACGTACCCATTCGATGGCAGCTTCGACAGCCTTGTTGAAATCAATCTCTTCTTCGATTACCCGGCCTGACTGATTGCCGTGGCCGGCCCAATCGACCGCGCCGCCTTCAACCATAAGGAAAAAACCGTCAGGGTCATTATCCAGCACATTCAATGCGGCCTTGGTCATTTCCGCAAGTGTAGGCACGCTTTGATTCAGGGGTACGACATAAGGCGCGGCTTTATCGTCACCGCTTCGTTTTTGCTGCAACGTACCGTTGACCTGAGC
Organism: uncultured Pirellulales bacterium; assembly: GCA_964576935.1. Lineage (GTDB taxonomy): Bacteria > Planctomycetota > Phycisphaerae > Sedimentisphaerales > Anaerobacaceae > CAYMOE01. The sequence goes on from CAZNXD010000007.1 coordinate 4,790, forward strand.
TATTCCAATAATCCTGTTCGGCGTCGAGCCGTCCATTAGAGCCTGGAAGTCGGAGTGTTTTTCGATAACCGTCCAATCATCCGCAATTCCATTGCCATCGGCATCGGCGCCGGTGAGTTTGCCATCACTTAAATCAGCCCAGGTATCTTGGCCGCCGGTATACTTGTACTCAAAATCGCTGGGCTCGGTTAGAAGCTGATTATCGTTGCTGTACATCGGATGGCCGGCTCCCATAATTACTTCAAGAGTACTTTTGTAGAACATTTCATTGGCAATATCCGCATAGTTGTTGCGAGATTCGTTATGGGCAACGAAACCGGCGGGTGTAGAGTGGCTGAGCTGGACGGTGGTGATGACGCCGGTAGCCTTGCCGAGCTGCTCGCAGCGGTCAATCAGATGCGCGAGGGGTTTTCTATGAATATCAAGACCAATTGCACCGCTGTATGTCTTGACACCGGTGCTCATAGCTGTTGCCGCCGCCGCCGAGTCGGTGTAACCGGACTTAACGTAGTCGAACGAGGCCCAGGCCAGATTGGGGTCATAGGAGCCTGAGGCCATGAAAGTGCTCATACCGCAGCGAACCGGAAACTGCTCATAAACCTGTTTGCCCGTTTTGCCGTGTTGGTACAGGTTGGCTGCGTCGACGTGATTATAGCCGCAACCGTCGGAAATCAGGATGATGATGTTTTTGGGGGTGTGCTTCAGGCCGTCTTTGTTATTGTCTTTTTTACCAGGAGCATTGGATGCGCAACCAACTATCAAGATACAGCAGATAAGTTTCAGTAACCCTTTCAGGCTCATTCAGGCTCTCCGAAAAGCCGTATTATACCAGAAAATTGCATCTGAAGCGAATATTAACGAATCACAGCCAGATATCTTCCGACTGTAAAGGGTCAAATCTGCACTTTCGCTCGGCCGGGAAAATGCGTATAATCCTCGGCAAAACCTGACTTTGGAAAGACAGATGGGATATTTTCGTAAAAACATAGAAGCTGCTGCCGGTTATGTGCCTGGGTATCAGCCTAAGGAAGCTGACGTGGTCAAGCTTAATACTAATGAGAATCCATATCCGTCTTCGCCAGCAGTCATCGAGGCCGTTGGAAAGATAACAACTGAGCAGCTCCGCCGGTATCCCGACCCGCTGGCCAATGCGTTCAGAGAAGCCGCCGCGAAGGTCAACGGTGTTGAGCCGGAAAATATCATTTGCTGTAACGGCGGTGACGATTTACTAAAAATCGCATTTACCGCTCTTTGCGATAAAGACAGGCCGGTAGCATATCCTGTGCCAACTTATTCGCTGTATCCGGTTCTTGCACAGTTGCAGGGATGTGAGAAAATCGAGATTCCGTTCGACGATGAGTTCAATCTGCCGGGGCGATTGGCTTCAACTCAGGCGGCACTAACCATTGTCTGCAATCCAAACGCACCGAGCGGCAGCTTTATTGCGATAGAAGAATTAGCATCACTGGCCAATGAGCTAAAGGGTGTGCTTTTAGTTGATGAGGCCTATGTCGATTTTGCAGAAGATAATTGTGTACGACTGACAAAGCAATTCGATAATTTGATAATACTGCGTTCGATGAGCAAAGGCTATTCGCTGGCAGGGATACGGTTCGGGTACGGAATTGCCCAGACAAATCTTATAGAAGGATTGCAGAAGGTGCGTGACTCGTACGCGGTTGACGCGGTGGCAATTGCAGCAGCAACGGTGGCGATAAAAGACCGGGATTACTTTGAGCAAACAAAAAAACAGATAAAAGAGCAGAGAACCAGGCTGACCGAAAAGCTGCGTGAGCTTGGCTTTACAGTGCCCGACAGCAGCAGTAACTTTATGCTGGCTACATGCAAAAACTGTCAGGCACGCGAGATTTATGATAAACTCGTAAAGCAGAATATATATGTCAGATACTTCGATGTGCCGGGACTGGACGATAAATTGAGAATTACCGTGGGCACGGAAGAACAAAACGACAAACTGCTCGAAGCACTGAAAAAAATCTTATGATATAAGGAAAGAACATGGCAGGCAGAACGGCCAAAATCGAAAGAAAGACCAAAGAGACCGAAGTTAGTCTCAGTCTGAACCTTGACGGTGAAGGTCGATACGAAATCGATACCGGTGTCGGCTTTTTGGACCATATGCTCACTCATCTGAGCAAACACAGTAAGATTAACCTTTCGGTCAAGGCTAAAGGTGATTTGCACGTCGATGCACATCATACGGTAGAAGATATTGCTATTTGTCTGGGTCAGGGGCTCGATGAAGCGCTGGGTGACAAGAAAGGCATAACCAGATACGGATATGCCTCGGTGCCTATGGAAGAGGCGTTGGCCAATGTCAGTATAGATTTGTCCGGCAGGAGCAAGTTTGTTTATAACGTTCAGTACCGTACAGATAAGATTGGTGACTTCGACGTGGAGTGCATCGAGGAGATGCTCACGAGCTTCGCCAACAATGGCAAACTTAATTTGCATATAACCGTACCTTACGGGACGAATAGTCACCATATAGCCGAAGCTATTTTTAAGGGGCTTGGCCAGGCTTTAGGGACGGCTGTGCGAATAACCGGTGAAGATGTGCCCAGCACAAAGGGTGTGTTGTGATTGAAAGGCCAAAACCTGAATACCGCAGCGGAATCGGCACAGACATCCACGAGCTGGTGCCGGGCAGAAAACTTATGCTCGGCGGGATTTTAGTGCCTTTCGAGCAGGGTTTGAAAGGACATAGCGACGGCGATGTAGTTCTTCATGCAGTAATCGACGCCCTTTTAGGCGCTGCGGGGATGGGTGACATCGGGACCTTGTTTCCCGATACCGACCCACAGTATAAAGACGTTGACAGTAAGGAGCTTGTTCTGGTCGTTAAAGAACAGCTCGAAGAAAAGGACTGGGAAATAGCAAACGTCGATTTAATCATACATGCAGAACAGCCGAATCTCGGTTCGGTGAAGGGACAAATAAAAAGGTGTATCGCGGGACTTTTGGGAATCGACTTTACGGCTGTTAA
>CAZNXD010000007.1:7806-11277 GCA_964576935.1 uncultured Pirellulales bacterium
GCGAAGACCAACGAAGGTTTCGGAGATGTGGGAGCAGGCGAGGCAATCGCGGCTACAGCTATAGCGCTGCTAAAGAAAAAATACAGAAGAACCCTTTAGACACAGATTTAAACGGATTAACACCGTAGAAAATTACTTTGAAAATGCTGAAACACAGTGAACTTTCAGAAAAGATTATCGCAGCAGCGTATCAGGTGCATAACGAATTAGGATGTGGGTTTCTTGAAAAGGTTTATAAAAACGCACTTGCGGTCGAGTTAGAAGAAACAGGAATAAAATGTGATGTTGAAGTGCCGCTGAAGGTTCTTTACCATAAGAAAGTTGTGGGCGATTACTTCACCGATATGATCATCGATAATAAAATCGTCGTTGAGGTCAAGGCAGTCAGCAATCTGGAATCTATACACGAAGTTCAGCTTGTCAATTATCTGAAGGCGACTGGAATAAATATTGGATTGCTAATAAACTTCGGACAGTCTGTCGAGGTAAAACGGCGTATATTCGGATATGATGCAGACACAGATTAACACAGGAAATATATTTAGACACGGATTTACACAGATTAACACGGTTTTATATATAACTTCATGTTTAAATATGCTAAAACATCAATAATTACCTAAAAACAATGTCTTATAAGGTATGCTTGTTGAAAAACAGCTAGAATAGCAATGGCACTATCCGTAACAGGCGAACAAGTAGAATTAACCCTTCGTAAATTACTATCTCAACGAGGGTATCAGTTACTAAACGAACCTCGCACACAGGGAGAAACCGGTGCTGACATCATTGCCAAAAAAAGCGAGATGAAAATATTTATCGAGTGTATAGGTTTTCAGAAAGTTCCTCCGCTCCGCTCTAAACAGTTCTATGAAGTTTTCTTTAGAGCTATATCAAGGCTAAAGGATGGTGCTACAAAATGTGTGATGGCGTTACCTATAAGATTTAAGGACGGCATGAACCAACGTGCCGAACATTATGGTAAAGCATGGAAAAGAATAGGAGATGCTTTTCCAGAATTAGAGATATGGTTTATAAATATCACAGAAGAAGCTTGTGAAGAATATAAGTGGAACGATTGGCCAAGTTAATCCGTATAAGTTTAGTGCTTAAATTTTTAAAAATCCGTGTAAATCAGTGTTAATCCGTGTCTAACCATAAGAAAAAAACAGTGTGAATCAGTGTCTGAAAAGAGAGTAAGATATGGCTTTGGAGCTTCATAACAGTTTGACCAGGAGTAAGGAAGAATTTAAGCCGCTCGAAAAAGGCAGAGTCGGGATATACGTATGCGGGCCGACCGTTTACGGCCATGCACATCTGGGCCATGCAAAAAGCTATGTCAGCTTTGATATACTCGTAAGATACCTGCGATATCTCGGCTATGTTGTCACCTATGTGCAGAATATCACCGACGTCGGACATCTGACGGATAACGCCGATGAGGGCGAGGACAAAATCGCCGTTGAGGCAAAAAAAGAAAAAAAGCACCCGATGGAAATCGCTGAGTTCTACACGCACAGCTTCTTCGATGATATGGATAAACTCAACTGTCTGCGGCCTGATATAAGCCCCCGCGCCAGCGGCCACATCATCGAACAGATTGAGCTGGTCAAGAAACTGCTGGAAAAAGGCTACGCTTATGAAGTCAACGGTTCGGTGTATTTCGAGGTCGCCAAGTTCAAAGATTATGGCAAGCTCTCGGGCAGGCATGTAGAGGATATGATGGCCGGTGCGCGGGTGGAGGTTTCAACTGAAAAGAAACACCCTGCCGATTTTGCGCTGTGGAAGAAAGCTGAGCAGAACCACATTATGCAATGGCCGAGTCCGTGGGGGATAGGCTATCCCGGCTGGCATCTTGAATGCTCGGTGATGGGTACGAAGTATTTGGGCCAACCGTTTGATATACACGGCGGCGGTCTGGAAAATCAATTTCCCCATCACGACTGCGAAATCGCACAGGCCGAGGCGGCAAACGATAAGCCGTTCGTTCGTTTCTGGCTGCACAATAATATGGTTACGGTGGACGGCCAGAAAATGGGCAAAAGTCTCAACAACTTCATCAATCTAAAGCAGGCGTTCAGCGGAGCACATGAAAGACTAACCCGCGCGTATGACCCACTGGCGGTTCGCCAGCTTATCTTGAACAGTCATTATCGAAGCCCGCTTGACTTTTCCGATGCGGCGCTGTTCGCAGCCCAGAGCGGTTTTGAAAAAATAACAGCTGCAGCCATAGCGATACGCGGGCGAGAAACATCTGCCCCAAATGGTGAGGTCGACGAAACTGTTTTAGGAGAACTATCACTACTGAGAAAAAAGTTCACTGGCGCGATGGATGACGATCTAAACACTGCAGTCGCTTTGTCTGTGATGTTTGACCTTGTTCGTTTGACCAATAGTCTGTTTGAAGACAAAAATACAACCAAACAAACATTAGATGCGGTCGATCGTTCATTTAGAGAATTAGGTGGGGACGTACTAGGTATTGTAAGACAAAGCTACGGCACATCTAATATCACAGTTGAGGAACACAATAAACTTACTAAAGTAATAAAGAATTTCCTTGAAGAACGAAAGAAAGCTCGGCAAGAAAAAGACTTCAATACTGCAGATAAGATACGCAAGACGCTTGAAATCTCAGACATTGTGGTGTCTGACAACGCAGATGGCACAACCAGTTGGAGAACCAAATGAGGATTCTCGGTATTGATCCCGGCCTGGGTACGTGCGGCTATGCCGTTTTGGACAGGTGCGACTCGCAGGATACAGTCGTCGAGGCTGGGACTATACAAACCGACGAGAGTCTGCCCATTGAACAAAGACTAAATCAGATAGCGACTGATATCGAAGCTATACTCGATAAGTTTGCACCTGAGATTGTTGCGATAGAACAGCTTTACTCACATTACGCTCATCCAAGGACTGCGATATTGATGGGCCATGCACGTGGAGTGATGCTTCAGAAATGCGCCGAGGCTAATATAGAAGTGAAAAGCTTTAGCGCAACGCGAATAAAAAAGTCGATTACAGGCAACGGCCGGGCATCGAAAGAGCAGGTGCAGCGAACGATTCAGATGCTTTTGTCGCTGAAAGAAATTCCGCAGCCGGCTGATGTAGCTGATGCGATGGCGGCGGCGCTTTGCTGTGCGGATTCTGCGAAGGTCGAGGCACTTGGTTAGAATATGATTGCAAGGATTGAAGGAAAACTCGTTAAGCTTGAATCCGAAACAGCCTTAGTACAGGTCGGCGATGTATCGTATGAAGTGATGCTGCCGGGTTACTGTATAAATGCGCTGTCGGACAGGATAGGCAGTGACGTTGTTCTTTGCACAATGGAGTATCTCGAAGGCTCGCCCGGCGGTGGAAATATGATTCCGCGAATGGTGGGTTTTCTCAACAGCGGCGAGCGGGATTTCTTCAAGAGGTTTATCGGCGTTAAAGGAATTGGTATAAAGAAAGGTCTCAAGGCCCTTA
>CAZNXD010000007.1:11287-15372 GCA_964576935.1 uncultured Pirellulales bacterium
AGTATGCCTATAGACACTATTGCCGCCGCGATAGAAGACGGCGATGACAAAATGCTCATGTCACTGCCGGCTGTGGGCAAACGGATGGCCCAGCAGATTATCGCGGAGCTCAAAGGCAAGATGAAAGACTTTGCTTTTGTTTCTGCTGAGAGAAAAGAGCAGGCGGTATTCAGGCCCTTCCAGGCTGAGACACTGGAGATACTTATCGCCTGGGGTGAAAAAAGAAGCGAGGTAATGGAGCTGATAGAATTAGCCTGCCAGAGACATCCGGAGGTCAAATCAGCCGAGGAATTGGTTCCTATTGTTTACAGACTCAAACAGGGAGTTGAAGTCTGAATAGTCTGTAGTGAATTGTGAATAGTCAATAGATAAAAGAGGCTGCAAAATGGCCTTACAGAGACCAAACAAAATTCGTAGCTTCAAAGATTTGGAAATCTGGCGAAGAGGAATTACTTTAACAGAAGCAGTGTATGCGTCGACAAAGATGTTCCCAAAGGAAGAACTATACGGATTGGTCTCTCAACTCAGACGAGCAGCGGTGTCGATCCCGTCTAACATAGCCGAGGGATTCGGCCGGAGCCATAGTAAAGAATACAAACAGTTTTTGCATGTTTCCCTTGGCAGTTGCGCTGAATTAATAACGCAGGTTATAATAGCATCTAAACTTAAATACATCACGGACAAGGCAGCGGATGCTTTGGTAAATGAAATAGAAGAAATCAGTAAAATGACAACGAGCTTGATTAAGAAGCTTTAAGGCATTTGGGCTAAATACTAACGACTATTGACTAACGGCTATAAGAATGGCGATAGACAGAGTTATTAGCGATAAGTCACGTAACGAACAGGAGGAGAGTTTCAATCTCTCGCTTCGGCCGAAGTCGTTGGATGAATGTATCGGTCAGAATAATGTCCGCGAGAAGCTCGCTATCGCAATCGAGGCAGCCAAACAAAGGCTGGAACCATTAGAGCATATCCTGTTTTACGGGCCGCCGGGACTCGGTAAAACAACACTGGCCCATATCGTCGCCAATGAGATGGGGACAAATATCCGGTGCAGCTCGGGACCCGCCTTGGTCAAGCAAGGCGATGTGATGGGGCTTTTAACGAATATCGGCACGGGCGATGTTCTGTTCATTGATGAAATCCATCGGCTGAGCACGCCAGTCGAAGAGTTCATATATCCCGCGATGGAAGATTTCAAAGTTGATTTCACCGTTGACAGCGGCATTCATGCCAAGACGATAAATTTCCCGCTCAAGCAGTTTACGCTTATCGGGGCTACCACTCGTGCTGGACTGCTCAGTGCTCCGCTTCGCAGCAGATTCGGAATGCTATATCATCTGGAGTTTTACGACGACGAACAATTGACGGATATTCTCAAAAGGTCGGCGAATTTGTTACAGCTTGACTGTTCGGATGGAACTCTTGAGCTAATCGCCAGCCGAAGTCGGGGTACACCGCGAATAGCAAACAGGTTATTAAAGCGGGTCAGAGACTACGCACAGGTTAAAGGCTCGGGCAAACTCAGTAATGAGATAGTCGAAAACGCTTTGAAGATGGAGCAAATCGATTCGTTCGGCCTTGATGAACTGGACAGGGCATTTCTGCGGGCGATTGGTCAGGTTTACGACGGGGGGCCGGCCGGCATAGAGGCCCTGGCGGCAACCTTAGGTGAAGAGAAAGATACGCTGGAAGATGTGGTCGAGCCGTACTTATTACAGATTGGATTTGTTCGCAGAACAAAACGCGGCAGGGAGATTACCAAGGCAGCATGCGAGCACTTGGGCCTCAAGATAAAAGTAGCTAAAAAGAACTCAGGGCAACCCGACCTCTTCGAGCAGTGATGAAGACCGATTCACGCGGCTGATTTTAACAATCATTGTTTTTTCTTCTGGTCAGCAAGAAATTTCCCGATTTCATTTCGTATTTCTTCAAGCCGTTGTCGAATGGGTAGTCTCTGAGTACAGGCTTCTTCGCAGATGCCGCACTGTGTGCATTTGTCGAGATAGTTGTTTTCCAAATCTATTTCCCAGTGCCAGCGAAGCCGGTGTATCATATCGATGCTCTTATCGCTAAGCATCTTGTGGTTGTATACATCCATCATACGCGGGACAGATATGCCCTCGGGACACTTGTCACAGTATTGACAGCTTGTACAGAGCTGGTTGAAAGATTCTTTAAGGCTGTCGCGAATTTTCTCAATGGTTTCGGGAGTGATTGGTTTGTATCCATCAACAGCCGCTATCGCATCGGCTAAATGCTGCTGTTTAGTAAAACCAACCAGGGCCACATTGATTCGGCTGTCGTTAATTAAAAAACGCAAGGCGGCCTGAACAACTGTCTCATCTTCCTGTGTCTTAACGAACTCGAAGAGCTGCGGATTTTGAGGGATTATACCGCCGCCAAGAGGATTCATTACGACAACTCCCTGATTAAACTTTGCAGCAGCGTCGAGGCCCGCATCGCGATAGGCGAAATTCATAGCAGAGTAGCCGAGCAGCACACCTTCAAAAGGATAATCAGCTAACACTTCCCCGATCTCTGCTCCGGGCAAGTGGGTCGAGATACAAATATGCTTGATAAGCCCCTCGTCTTTTAGCTTTTCGAATTCCTTGAGTACGCCGTTTTTCTTTCTCTGGTTATAAGAATCCATATTTACAACGCACCAGAAATGATAGAAATCGATGCATTCAAGATTGAACCGCTTGAGCGATTTTTCGAGGTCCTGACGCACAAGCTCAGGCTCTTTTTTCATGGATTTAGTGGAGACGTAGAAGGGTTTCTCCCTGCGGGTTTTTTGCATCTCTTTAAGCGCGGCACCGAAAATTTCCTCGCTCTTGTCGTCACAATAGAGCGGTGCAGTGTCGAAGTAGTTTATTCCTGCGTCATAAGCGGCCTTTACAAGGGCGGCATTGGCCTCGATATCCTGCGGATTATCAAAACGCATCCCGCCAAAGCCAATAGCTGAAACTTTGACTCCGGTCGAGCCGTATTTATTGTAAATCATTATCTATACCTTCACCTACAATCCATCTAAGGCACAAGAATCGCGAGTAATTGTTCATCTCACTTAAATAATCATAATATTCCATAATACTCTGTCAATAAAAGACATACATTCCTTTTAGTATCTAAGCCATTTGTGTCTGAAATGGGTTCGTTTTGGCTTTGAATTGGCTTTGAATTGGCTTTGTTTTTGGTCCTGATCGCGGTTTTTGGGCCGAAACAAGCGAAAATTGGCTTTGTTTTTTCAAATAAGGTGTAATTGGACATCTGGTTTTTTCCAAAACGGTACTGACGATCCGCGGCACAGGTCCGCGGGCTAATCACCCTCGCCGCAAGCAGCGAGGCTAAACGATTTGGAATGCAACAGTCGCTGCGGTGATTTTCTATGGTCATTTTTAAGTTGCCTATGTTAACAAATTATATAACATTAGGGGTATTATACCATATTTTGAACAAAAGTCAAGCAAAAAATGCTGTTTTTTGGCAAAAAACGCGGTTTCATTAGACACGGATTAACACAGATTGACACTGTTGACATTTTATTTCCGCTACACTAAATTGCTGACAAATAATGATAGGTATTATTATGTTATGCTTAGAGAAGAAGTTATCGCGTATCATAAATGAGACAACCGGCGAGCGCGACGTTCACAAATTTTTGGCAGAACATCCAAAAATCGTTTACTGGGCCTTTTACACAGGTGCCGGCCATGGCACATACGTCGTTAAGGAGTTCCCCTTCGGAAGCCACTATAAAGCCGATTTTGTGGTTCCGATGGCATCCTCGGGCATCTGGGAAGTTCACATGATCGAATTAGAACCACCTGACGACAAGGTAATCAACAAAGACGGAACACCGTCGCATAGATTCAATAAAGCCTTATCCCAAATTCATGATTGGGAGTTCTATATAAAAGAAAATCTCTTTTCTTTCAGGAAAGACCTTTCTGACTGGTGCATAGAACACGACCTGCTTCGCCTTCCTGGTAGTTCAGGGCCACCCTGTAACTTCACAGGTAATTATCTGCGAGATTCAGACACGCACATTTGGTTCTATTATCACATTGTGATAGGGC